>MWDG01000285.1 GCA_002070455.1 Deltaproteobacteria bacterium ADurb.Bin151 | reverse complement strand
TTCTGCAGAAATCGCTTCCAGGGCATCACGCAGGTCTTTGCTGGCGCGGAAGCAAATGGAGCTGTCCTTTTTCATGTTATTTCCTTTCATAAAGATATTAAAAGTTTTTGCCGCGCTAATATGCATATATCATACCTTTTGGTTCAGGATCGACGACCGGCTTTTCTATGATATTGAAATCATGGATGATATATAACAATTGAAGTGTGCTGCGGCCATTGACAGTGCCGCGTCTGCTCCTGAAGCAGTCTATTTGTAAGAAATATCGACATTTTACTGCCGCCGCTGGAGGTGGCGGGACGCCCCCGGGGGGAGTAGTTTGTAGAAGATTAGAAGATTAGAGGATTAGCTAAAGGCTAAAGGATAAAGGACGCTTCGACAGGCTCAGCGACCGGAGGGTTGGAGGCTTAGAAGATTAGATGATTAGAAGTTTAGAGGGTTAGCTAAAGGATGCTTCGACAGGCTCAGCATAAATGGTCAGTAAAGCTCAGCATGAACGGTTATTAAAGCTCAGCATGAATGGCCAGTGAAGAGCTCAGCATGAACGACAATAAAGCTCACCACGAACGGGCGGTAAAGGACTCAGGTTTCTACGTTTAACAATTTTCCGGCCTGCCCGCGGCACTATGAATCAGCCTGCTGTTTCTCCCTTTTTCCTTTTATACAGATAGCGCTCGAAAAAGCGGTTGTAGGCGGTCCATTCAGTGTCGGTGTTCGCGGCGTCGGCGGCCACAATGGATTGAAATGCGTTGAGCTTGGCATCGAGATCATCCATGAAGTGGACGACCAGCGCTTCCATGGTTTTCGGCCGTTTTGGCGAGCCGTATTCAAACTCGCCGTGGTGGCTAAGTATGATGTGGCGCAGATCCAGCGCGAGGCGCTCCGGAAAGTTCTCGATGGAGGCGATTTTCCCATCGAGCATTTCCACGCCGATGACCAGATGACCGACCAGTCTGCCTTCGTCGCTGTAGGCGATCATGTTGTCATAGGTCAGTTCGTGTATT
>MWDG01000284.1 GCA_002070455.1 Deltaproteobacteria bacterium ADurb.Bin151 | reverse complement strand
ACCCTGTTTTCTTCAAATACGGCATGGGTCTGTTTTTGGAATGCCATTCAATGTGGTGGACATGGCACAGCCACCTGACATCCAATGGTTTGTTGTAATCGTCATGGTGCGCTTTTACAATCCGTCGCCCGTCTTTCATATAACCATCCACTCCACAAATTTCGCATGGCATGGGACGCAGAATCCGCTTTTTAATAGCACGTTCGACCGCTTGGCTGGCATACCTCCTTGCCCGCGATCCTCCACGGAAAAAATGGTTCTCTTTCCCACTCCTCCGCATTGGACGGAAATGGACCCCTCGACGACGGAGGATAAGCCACATGGCGGATCGGGAAGTATCATAGAACTCGGCGATATCTTGGATTGAAAGACCGGATTCATACATTTTTCTGGATTCTGCGTAACGTGGCGATAGTGGTTTAGGCATGGGCGTATTGTAGGATATGGCTTACACATTGTCAACCATTAATCTTCCGTAGAGTTCCCGCCACGCATGAGCCGCCTGTTGCGGGCATTGCCCGTTACCGATTGCTTTAAGTCTGTCCATCCCAACGGCCAACCCATCATCGTTTCGCACCACTCCGCGCATTGGGTTATCGAAAAACGTGGCCATTGGAATGCGTAAATGATCCTGTATGTGCCCCCACGTTTTAAATATCGATAAATCGAATTTTGAACGTCCCGTTTGTTTGTTTTCCCCCACGCCAACCCGTCGCTCGCCAACGGTGTGCGCCAAAATAAACATTCTCTCCCGCAAGTGTGGTGCTCCGATTTCGTGCGCTGTGAAACAACCCCACTCCGCATCGAACCCTGCTTCGGCCAAGTCTCCAAGAATTCTTCCAAGCCCCCGGCTAGTGAGCATTGGGCTGTTTTCCACAAACACGAATCTCGGTCGAACCTCGCAAATGATCCTGTGCATTTCACGCCAGAGTCCTGATTCTTTGCCTTCGATCCCGGCGCCCTTCCCGGCGATTGATATGTCTGTACATGGGAAGCCCCCAGCCACGACGTCAATTTTTCCGGCCCACTGTCGTCCGTTGAAAATCCGAAC
>MWDG01000283.1 GCA_002070455.1 Deltaproteobacteria bacterium ADurb.Bin151 | reverse complement strand
TGTTATATCGGTCACCTTCATCTGCACGATAATTTTGGTAAATTCGATGAACATTTGCCTGTGGGAACGGCCACGTTTCCCTTTGATCAGCTTTTTACCGCGTTGGAAGCGCTCAAGGTGAAACCGACGATCACGATGGAAGCCCACTCGCAGGAGCATTTGTGGCAGGCTATGACGAACCTGCAAAAGATGTCGCTTCTTGACCGGCTGGCTGCATCGGACTGAATCTTCATTGTGGAGCAAGGGATGTCCGCTTATCTGATCAAACGGATCCTGTTTATGATTCCGCTTCTGCTCGGAATCACGATCATCTGTTTTTTTGTAATGCGCCTTGCGCCGGGAGCCCCTACAGATTTGCAGACGCAGATGAATCCGAAGGCTTCCGCGGAAATGAAGGAACGGCTGAGAAGCATGTATGAACTGGACAAGCCCATTCATGTTCAGTACTGGTCGTGGCTCAAAAAAATCGGACGCGGCGATTTGGGGATCTCTTTTTCGTCCGATCGCCGCCCGGTTTCCGAAAAGATCTGGGAGCGTCTGCCCATCACGATTCTGATTAATCTTTTGTCACTGATTATCATTATTGCCTTGGCTGTGCCGATAGGAGTTTTGTCGGCTGTTCACCAGGATTCTTTTTTTGATAAAGTGACCGCTGTCCTTGTCTTTATCGGTTTTGCTGTGCCGACTTTCTGGCTTGCTTTGCTTTTGATGATTTTCTTCGGGATTCACCTCGGATGGTTGCCGATTTCGGGATTACGGTCGCTCAATTATGAATATCTGAACACATGGGAACAGTTTCTGGATTTGGCCAAACACCTGATTCTGCCCGTCTTTATATCCGCGTTCGGGGGACTTGCCGGCCTTTCCCGCTACATACGGGCCAATATGCTGGAAGTCATCCGGCAGGATTACATATTGACAGCGAGAGCCAAGGGGCTGAGCGAGAGGCAGGTGATCTACAAACATGCTCTGCGCAATGCACTTTTGCCTGCAATCACCATCCTGGGGTTGTCCATTCCGGGACTGATTGGCGGCTCTGTCATTTTTGAAACG
>MWDG01000282.1 GCA_002070455.1 Deltaproteobacteria bacterium ADurb.Bin151 | reverse complement strand
GTGTCCCCTTTTGTTTCTTGTATAAGATAACATTATACAAGGTTAGAACGGTTGTCAAGTGTTTTCTGTCTTTTTGTGTGTATAGCGTTTTCCCTATCTTGTGCGATGCAGAATCGACGCACAGTCACGTGAGTACATGGACCGTGACGCGGCACGGCGGGCGCAGATCGAGCAGGAGAGGCGCGCCAAGATAGCGGCGAGGATGCAAGGCAACGATAATGCGTCCATGATAAAAACAGATGTTGTTCACGAAGAACAACATCTGATTTTTGCAGGGTCCGCCCCAACGTCGGCCGGGCGCTCTTTTTTTCAATGTTATGTTTTGTTAGCCCGGACACGGGGCCGTTTTTTTTCAATGTTAAGTTTTATTAAGTCCGGCCCCGGAGTGCGCTCAATCGGATTTTTTTCAATCTCTGGTTTTTTGAGGTTTTCGGCCCCGTCTTTTTTGTGCTGACATTTGCTGACATCCCCGGGCCTTTACTGTTCCGGCCCGCGGGGTGATCTACAAAATCAAGTGGTCACGGTGTCCACTTGATCCGCTCCCGGGTGCAGACAGATCAATTTGAGCTGTCTGCGATAAAAACAGATGTGGTTCATCGTGAACCACATCTGACTCAAGACTCCCACGCATCACGCAAGGCAGCAGCTGCAGAGGCCCACGTGCACCCGTCAACACTTGCCAAGGTGCAGGCGTTGCCGACAGAGTACGATGTCTTGCCAGAGGAGTGGACATTTTGACCACTCTGCACATGCTGGTTCGCACCAGTCCCGCCCTGTTCCTGTTTCGTGTTGCCCGGTTTTTTCTCCGTGTCAGGTTTTGACAGGTAGGCGGCCTGGATGTTAACACGACACGCGGCCAGATAGTGCGGATGTACGGGGGCCGCCCGTGGACCCGTTGGCCGTTTCGTGGATTTTGGCCAGGACCCAAGCCCTGCCAGTGCGCGGGTGAAAAATGGACACGGTGGCCATTTTTTCGGCCCGGTAGGCATTCCCGGCCCCGGCTCATGTCCCCTATGTCCCTGTCATGTCCCCCCATGTCCCGGCCCGTGTCCCCAAAAAAACCAATAAATACAGGG
>MWDG01000281.1 GCA_002070455.1 Deltaproteobacteria bacterium ADurb.Bin151 | reverse complement strand
GCCATCATGTTTGTATGTCAGGATGGCGTCCTTGACCTGCCTTTCCAGCACAAAGTAAACGCCGGTCCGGTTGTTTCCCAACAGGTTGTAGGCATCGACAAAATAATTGAACGCGGCTGACAGTGCCAGGATGACTCCTGCGGCAAGGCAGGAAAAAAGAAGATAGCTTTTATCGCCGGATATTTTCATCACCTGTCACCTAAAACTGAAAATAAAGGAATTCACTTGCCCTGCTCAGTGAAAGCACCGAGGCCAGCATGCAAAGTATCAACACGATCGCCCAGCGCAGGGAAGGCCGCCATGTCAGCCATGCCGGCGGCGAGGGCAGCTTCTTTTCCTTTCCCAGGATGTTCAAATAGGGCGCACACAGATCCATCATCTGCTGGACATTGGGCGCCAGCCAGACAATCATCAGGGCAAGGGCAATATAAATCACCTCATTGCTGCCCTCAAAATAATGCATCGCCTGAAAATCGACCCCCCACAGTTTCAACTGCGCGGTCAGCGGCCCGAATTTTTCCAGATATTTTTCAGGCAGGGCAAAACCGTTCAGCCCAGCCATGGAACCGAGCACGCGCCGTGCCGAGGAAGCGCTGTCAGCCCGGAAAAAAACCCACGCGACCGTGACGGAAAGGAAAGTAAGGGTCCCTGCGATAAGACGGCCAAACCATCCGGCCGTTGCCTGCAATCCTAAGCGCCGCTTGATTTTAACCCATCCGTGGTTAATCACCAGAAAAACCCCGTGCAACCCGCCCCACAAAACAAAAGTCCAGGCCGCGCCGTGCCAGAGCCCCCCCAGCAGCATGGTGATCATTAAATTTGTAAATCGCCTGGCCTCGCCTTTGCGATTACCGCCCAGTGGAATATAGAGATAATCCCGCAGGAAACGGGAAAGCGACATGTGCCAGCGACGCCAGAAATCAATGACATTTAAAGACTTGTAGGGGGAATTAAAATTCAGGGGTATCCGGATGCCGAAACAATAGGCCAGGCCGATGGCCATGTCGGAGTATCCTGAAAAGTCAAAATAAATCTGAAGCGTGTAGGCCAGTGCCCCCTCCCAGGCCTCCAGAAATGAA
>MWDG01000280.1 GCA_002070455.1 Deltaproteobacteria bacterium ADurb.Bin151 | reverse complement strand
GCGGGGGTGAAGGGCGTGCTGGTGAAAACGGGTTATGGTGCGGATGTTCTCGAAAACATCGGTCCCGATCAGGAAACGCCGGAAGCCAAACCGGACCATATCGCGGAAAATATTTTAGAGGCCGTCCACTGGATACTGGAGAACCGGACATGAATATTCTGATTGTCAAACTCAGCGCCATCGGCGATGTCATTCACACGCTGCCGTCGCTTGCGGCCCTGCGCAGACTGTATCCCGACGCGCACATTACCTGGGTAGTGGAAGAAGCGGCGTCTGGTCTTGTCCTTCATCATCCACTGCTTGACCGGGTCATTATTTTTCGCCGTAAAAAATGGATTGAAGATATGAAAGCAGGCAGGCTTCGATCCGTCTGGCAGGACGCGCGCTCGTTTCTCAGAGAGTTGAGAAGGCGGAGCTATGATCTGGTCATCGATTTTCACGGACTGTTTAAAAGCGCTATGGTTGTTCTGGCAAGCGGCGGGAAAAGAAAACTGGGGTATGATTCCTGGCAGGAACTAAACGGTCTGTTTCTGAATGAGAAAATCCCGGAGGACATGAACAAACACGCGGTAGACCGGTATCTGGATTTTCCGCGTTACCTTGGAGCGGAACCCGGGCAGGCCGAATTCATTCTGCCGGCCAATCCCGAGGCGGAAAACAAAAGCCGTGCACTGATGGATTCTCATCATCTGGCAAGAAAGAAATTCATCGCCGTCAATCCCGTCGCATACTGGGAGACCAAGCTCTGGGATAATGAAAAATTTGCGGTCCTTGCAGATCTCATAAAAGATAATATGAAACTGGATGTGGTTTTTACGGGAAGCAGGAAGGATGACGCGGCAGACATCTTGTCGCGCATGAAAGGGAAAGGGATAAACCTGGGAGGGGAAACAACTTTAACGGAGCTGGCCTGCATCTATAAAGATGCGCTTGCCGTCATCAGTACGGATTCAGGTCCGATGCATCTGGCAGCGGCAGTGAGAACTCCGGTAATCGCTCTTTTCGGACCGACAGATCCATCGAGAACGGGTCCTTATGGAACAGGCCACGTTATTATCCGGACGGATTTATCATGCAGTCCGTGCCT
>MWDG01000279.1 GCA_002070455.1 Deltaproteobacteria bacterium ADurb.Bin151 | reverse complement strand
CTGGTATCTGGACAACAAACCCTGGATCGCTTCTGTGACCGATGGAAGCTACCGCGAGTATTATGAGAAAATGTACGGAAAGAGGTAGAGATATGAAAGGAATAAAAAAAGGAATAATTTTAGCAGGTGGTGCGGGAAGCCGTCTGTATCCCCTGACTCTAGTTGCCAGTAAACAGTTGCAACCGGTTTACGACAAACCAATGATTTATTATCCCCTGGCAACACTTATGGTTGCCGGGATACGTGACATTCTCATCATTTCCACACCGCAGGACACGCCCCGCTTTAAGGCTCTGCTGGGCGACGGCAGCCGATGGGGCATAAAACTGTCGTATAAAGTGCAGCCCGAACCCAAGGGCATTGCGCAGGCGTTTCTGATCGGTGAAGAATTTATTGACGGTGATCCGGTTTGTCTGATTCTGGGAGACAACATTTTTTACGGTAAAGTGGATCTCGACAAAATTATCGAAGAGTTTCAAGAAGGAGCAGTTATCTTTGGTTATTACGTCAATGATCCGGAGCGCTATGGCGTTGTAGAATTTGACGCAACCGGCAAAGCCATCAGCATCGAAGAGAAACCTGCTAAACCTAAATCAAATTACGCCGTGCCCGGGCTTTATCTTTATGACAAAAACATCACTCAGATTGTCAAAGCCATGAAACCGTCGGCACGCGGCGAGCTGGAAATAACGGATGTCAATATGGAATATTTGCGGCGTGGCGCACTGCAGGTGGTTCCCCTGGGACGCGGTATCGCGTGGCTGGATACGGGGACGCACACCAGCCTTCTGGAGGCCAGTCATTTCATCGGCACATTAGAAGCCCATCAGGGGCTGAAGATTGCCTGCCTGGAAGAAATCGCGTTCCGCATGGGATTTGTGGATAAAAAGAGAATGAAGCAGGTAATCGAAGACACCCCCCAATCGTCTTACCGAACCTATCTGGAAAGAATTCTGAAGGAAAAATCGTACCATGAATATGATTAAAACCGATATCCGGGATGTTATGATCCTGGAGCCTATGGTTTTTGGCGACGATCGCGGTTTTTTCTATGAAAGCTTCAACCAGAGGCTCTGGCAGGAAAAGACTGGGCTGCA
>MWDG01000278.1 GCA_002070455.1 Deltaproteobacteria bacterium ADurb.Bin151 | reverse complement strand
TTTCCCGACTTTTTTTCTGATTCTTGCGGTGATCGCTTTTTTGGAACCTTCGATCTGGAACATTATGATTGTCATCGGACTGACCAGCTGGATGGGGGTGACCCGTCTGGTTCGGGCCGATTTTATTTCGCTTAGGGAAAGGGATTTTGTGAGGGCCGCACGCTCCATTGGAGCAAATGACGCGCGGATTATTTTTATTCACATTCTTCCCAATGCGCTCGCATCCATCCTGGTGGCCGCCACTCTTGGAATTGCCGGTGCCATTCTGACGGAATCCGCTTTGAGTTTTCTGGGGATCGGTGTCCAGCCTCCGACACCCAGCTGGGGAAATATCCTGACGGCCGGCAAGGATAATATTGACATTGCCTGGTGGCTATCGCTTTATCCGGGGTTGGCGATACTGATTACGGTGGTCGGCTATAATTTGCTGGGAGAGGGAATACGCGACGCGTCTGATCCGCGCCTTAAAAGATAGTAGCCTCCATTGACGGATACATCCATGCCGTTTGAATCTTTCTTGAATATCTTGTTTTCTTTCGGAGTTGTTTGTCCGCTTAACGCCGACGCCTGTTTTTTCTGCTTGAAGCTGTTTTCAATGGCCTGACATTCTGGTTGCGGGCAAAGATATTTTTAATAAAATCGTTGACTTCATTGGAGCCTATGAATTGTACGGCAAGATGATTTTTCCCTGTGGTGTCGATCCAGTGACGTGTTATTTCACAATCTGCGAAAGTTTCACCATTTTCAAAAACAAACTTAATTTGAACAATGGTTCCAACCTTATAAGACGGGCTATCCTCTTCTTCAGGCAGGGTAAAGTGAGCGCTGCTTCCGGAGATGTCGACAATCTTAAATTCCTGATTCTCGCAAAAAGCATAGATTACGGGCCGCAGGTCCATACGTATTCTGGGCCAGAGTCGCAGGTCACAGGCGAAAGGTTCAGAGAGCCTGCGCAGGAAAATTCTTTTGTCCGGTGAGATGGTTTCTATCCGGGCTTCAAAACCGAAACGGGGTTTTTTTTGACCGCCTGGGCAGTAGGTGAAGAAGAGAACAGCCATGAGATGATGATTGTCCAGGGGAGGAACGGTCTGTTCAATGGATATC
>MWDG01000277.1 GCA_002070455.1 Deltaproteobacteria bacterium ADurb.Bin151 | reverse complement strand
CACCGCTTGGTGTACGCATTGTCTCTGAAACAGGTGAAACGCTTTTTGCCAACCGGGCGTTTCTTGATATCCTCGGCTATCAAAACATTGAAGAATTGAAAGCAACCCCTGCAAAGGAACGCTACACGCCGGAGAGTTACGCAAAGTACACAGAAAGGCGGGAGAAAAGAAAACAGGGCAAGTTTGTGCCGTCTGAATACGAAGTCAGTATTGTCAGAAAAGACGGCGGAATCAGGCATCTCAGGGTTTTCCGTAAGGAAATCCTGTGGAGCGGCAATCCGCAGTTTCAAGTCCTTTACGATGACATCACGGAACTGAAGAAAGTAGAAGAAGCCCTGCGGGAAAGTGAAAGCAGATATCGCGATCTTGTGAAATACGCGCCGTCCGGAATCTACGAAGTTGATTATGAAACAAACCGATTTGTCAGTGTGAACGATGTCATCTGCGAATATACAGGCTATACACGGGATGAACTGATGACTATGAATTTATTCGACCTGCTCACGGAAGAAAGCCGGAGGTTGATGATCCAGCGACTGGAAAAACTGTACGCCGGAGAACAAATTCCTCACAACGTCGAGTACTGTATCAGAACAAAAGATGGAGAACTGATATGGGCAATTCTCAACGCCCGGTATATTTATGAAGGTGGCAGGTTGAAGGGCGCAACAGGGATCATTAACAACATCAACGCCAGGAAGAAGACAGAAGAAGCGCTTCGTGAAAGTGAAGAAAAACTCAAATCGATCATCTCAACAAGCCAGGAGTGGATCTGGGCAATAGACACGAAAGGCATTCATACTTTCAGCAATCCTGCCTGTGAAAACATTCTCGGATATCGTGCCGAAGAAATTGTCGGGGGAAATTGGCAGCATCTCCTTCATGAAGAAGACATGAAAAGTATCGAGCAGTTACTGTCACGATCAGCCGAGCAGAAGACCGGTTGGTCGAATGTCACTTTACGCTGGCAGCACAGGGATGGAACCTGTCGTTACCTGGAAAGCAACGGCGTGCCGATTTTTGACACCGACGGCACTCTGAAAGGTTTTCAGGGTTCTGACCGGGACATTACCGAGCGGAAGCTGGCGGAGGAGTACCAGAGGAGCATGCAGGAACGCCTGCAGCGTGCGGAGAAGATG
>MWDG01000276.1 GCA_002070455.1 Deltaproteobacteria bacterium ADurb.Bin151 | reverse complement strand
CTTTTTACGGGTTCATCATTTTTCACAACATCTCCTTCAGAACCTCTGCAAGACACCTCCTTCCTTGAGTGACATAAAAAGTTTTGATGGATGCAACGCATTTTGAATTTCCGGCCTTGTCTTTCCAATGCCGTTGCATTCGCAACTTTAGAAAATCTGTGGCGGAAGTATACCCCATGTGCGTTCTGAACGCAGTCATTATTTGCTTCCGGATGCGGATTTTTATTTGGACATGGAAGGTTGATATAACCCCGCTAAGAACAAGGGGTTGCAACCCCTTGTTTTAAGAAACGATAATAAATGTAGTATGGGGAAAACCCCGCTAAACCAGCACGGCCAAAGTAGGGAACGGTTTGAAACCCTTCCCTACAAAACCGGCGCAGCTAAAGCTACGCACTTCATCAGGGGAAAAAGGGGACGCCGAAGTTTTGTTTTTCGATCCGGCTCTTTTATGTTAGATTACGCCATCAATATTCTTTTACAAAAAGGAAAATGCATGAACTGGATTATCCTGATTTTCGCCGGCATGTTTGAAGTCGCATGGGCCATCGGCCTGAAATACACGGAAGGCTTTACGAGGCTTTGGCCGACGGTTTGGACGGCGGGGGCCATGGTCGTCAGCTTGCTGCTGCTGGGAATTGCCATGAAGGGCATTCCGGTGGGAACGGCCTACAGCGTCTGGGTCGGCGTTGGCGCAGCCGGCACGGTCATCCTGGGCATTGTGCTTTTTGGAGAGCCGGCAAATGTCGGGCGACTGGTCAGCGTCGCGCTGATCATCATCGGCATCATCGGTCTGAAAATTTGGACGCCGTCATAGTCGCTGCACAGAGGCCGAAAACCGGTTACACTAAAACGGAACTGTGACGCAATAAGGCGGACAAGTTGCAGATAATGGTTTAAGTTTTATTTCTATAGCTATGATATTACTAGCTATTTTATGGATTCGCATAATGTCACATTTTGTTATTCCGCGCGGAGGCGGGGAGCCGTTTCCTTTGTTACTGGATACCGGCTTTTGCACGAGGTACGATGAAAAGGACCTCAATTATTTTTTTAGGGGTCCGTCACTCTTAAGTAACTTAATGCAACTCATTGAATTTGTGTCACTATAAATTTTTTATTCACCCCCATCGTTTCAACAA
>MWDG01000275.1 GCA_002070455.1 Deltaproteobacteria bacterium ADurb.Bin151 | reverse complement strand
CTACGCCCGTTTTGCCGGGCCGATGGGAATGAAGCTGGAGATTGATATGAATGAAACTCACCAGGTTGAAGAAGTCGGGTTGCTGGATAGTTTTACAGCCTCTCTGGCCATGAATTTTGCTCCCGGTG
Organism: Deltaproteobacteria bacterium ADurb.Bin151; assembly: GCA_002070455.1. Taxonomy (GTDB): domain Bacteria; phylum Desulfobacterota; class Syntrophia; order Syntrophales; family Smithellaceae; genus UBA8904. The sequence continues at coordinate 1,016 of MWDG01000275.1, read as the reverse complement.
TTGATGTGGACAAGATCAGGGCACGTAAACGAACGATTGGCGAGCTTCAGGGTGAAGAACTTTTGACAAGAATGACCGCAAACAGGGGTCCGAAACTATACTTTGGCTGGAAATATCTGGGCAAGGAGGATTCCGGGGAAAATCCTGAAATAGATATTACAGTTGAAGATTGCCCGGACAGTAATCTGGATGAAAAGATGCAGATCTGGGACAGAGCACTGGATTCATTCCGTCCGGCCTTCAGGCGTTAACGGAATCAGGATAAAAGAGGAATCGTCATGTCAGGTTTAACGAAAATTTTCAAAGTCAGATCCAGGGACCTGAAAAATCCGGTGGAAGGCCTGGAGACGGAGAAGCGGAACCGGATTGTCATCGAGCGCGACATTCTGCCCATCATCTTTGTGCCCGGCATCATGGGCAGCCGGTTGAAAAATCGTGCGGGAAAATCTGTTTGGGACCCGGATAAAAAAGAATTCATGTTGTGGAAATATGGTATGTTTTGGATATCTGCAAAAAAAAGGAAAAGTTTTGTGATCGGTGAAAAATTCAATCCGGATTATCTGGAAGTCTTTAACGATGACCCGGAACACAACAAGGTTCTTGCTGATCAGCATGACAAGACCCGTGATAAACGGGGCTGGGGTGGCGTTTACTGGAACAGCTGCGGCGAATTTCTCAAGAAATTACAGACACGTGAATGGGACCAGACCGTGAATCTCTTCTTCGAGTTTCCCGTCCATGTCTTCGGCTATAACTGGACCGCCTCCAATGGCCTGGCCGGACAAAAGCTTGCCGCGGAAATTGACCGGGTGATCCAACTCTATCGGGATATGGGCCGGTATTGTGACTATGTGATCCTGGTGACCCATTCCATGGGGGGACTGGTGGCGAGAAATGCCTGCATGCGGGAAGGAATCAAAGACAAGGTGCTGGGCATTGTCCATGCCGCCCAACCGTCAGATGGATCCCCCGCAGCCTACTGGCGGATGAAAGGGGGATTTGAGCGTCCGCACAGC
>MWDG01000274.1 GCA_002070455.1 Deltaproteobacteria bacterium ADurb.Bin151 | reverse complement strand
TTGGCCTTTGGCCTTGATCCTTGGTCTTTTCCTTGAACCTTATTCCTGTTTCTGTTTGTTCTTGACTTGAAAGGGGGTTTTTCTTAATATTCTTCGCATATTCGTACGGGATACGAAATGCTCTATGCCGCTTAAGGAAAGACGCGACCCGGCATACCGATGATCAGGATTTAGTAGCGGGAACAGGTAGAAGAAATGGACCAAAGAACCGCCGAATGGCTCAGTCAGGCCGAATTTGATATTGAAACAGCCGACTACATGTTTCAAGGCGGGCGTTATTTCTACGCTGTTTTTATGTGTCATATGGCATTGGAAAAAGCGCTGAAGGCAAGCTATTGTGAAAAGCTAAAAGATGTTCCACCCAAAGTGCATAACCTTTTGTACCTGATTGACAAGGCAAATATGAACCCGCCTGAAAAATTGGGCAAATTCCTCGTTAAGCTCAATGAGGCAAATATCGCCACTCGCTATCCCGAAAGTCTTGAAAATCTTATGAAGATCTATACCAAACCCATAACCTTCGAGATCATTACAAACACCAAAGAGGCATTTCAATGGATAAGAAATCAGCTCTCGACATCGTGACGCGCTTTCGAAAAGCCGTTGAATCCAGAGGTATCGCTGTCAATAAATTGATTCTTTACGGATCATACGCTCGCGGTGATTACCGTGAAGGCAGCGATATTGATCTCATTCTGATCTCGGAAGATTTCAAAAAGCACGATTACTGGTCAAGAATCGACATTTTGTCAGAAGCCATTTACGAAGTTTTCGCTCCGATTGAAGTGGTCGGCTTTACACCGGAAGAATGGGCCAGCGAAACCTCTCCTCTTTTTGACTTTGCCAAGCAGGGCGAAATTTTATTCGCCGCATGAAGGACAACCAAACTGGTTGCGCCGGAGAAACATCCGATAAGCCAAATGGGAAAGTGACCATCTTTCCCTTGAAAGGATCATCCTCATGTCTGAATTTCAAAATGTCACTGTCATTAAAAAAGCGAATATCTATTTTGACGGCAGAGTCACCAGCCGCACAATTCTTTTCCCGGACGGCTCCAAAAAAACCTTGGGCATCATGGCCCCGGGCGATTATGAATTCGGCACGGCGGAAAAAGAAGTGATGGAAATCCTCGCAGGCAGCCTGGAGGTTTTGTTGCCGGGGCA
>MWDG01000273.1 GCA_002070455.1 Deltaproteobacteria bacterium ADurb.Bin151 | reverse complement strand
TTGCCTTTCTCAAGCTCAGTTTGTATTTTACTCGCTTTTCCGCAGAAGTCAATAAAATTATGCAATTTTTTCACAAAAATATTTGCATTGCCCCCGCCATTGAGGTAATGAAATTCCCATGAATGATGAAGTATTCATGAAACTTGCCCTGAAACTGGCCGCCAAAGGACGGGGATATACCAGCCCCAATCCAATGGTGGGTGCAGTGATTGTGAAGAAGGGCCGGATCATCGGACAGGGCTGGCACCGGTGCTGCGGTGAAAATCACGCGGAAGTCAATGCGATCCAGAGCGCGATGGAAAATGTCAGCGGATCAACCATGTATGTGACTCTGGAACCCTGTTGCCATTCAGGGAAAACCCCTCCCTGCACTGATCTGATTATCCGCAAAAAAATCAAGCGTGTCGTCATTGGCACCGCTGATTCCAACCCGCTGGTTTCCTGTAAAGGTATCAACCGCATGCAGGCCGCGGGTATTGAGGTCAAAGCAGACGTTTTGCAAGACGAATGCCGCAATCTCAACGAGGTTTTCTTTCATTTCATGGAAACCGGCCTGCCTTTTGTGACAGTGAAATACGCACAGACGCTCGACGGCCGCATCGCCACGGCAACCGGCCAGTCTCAGTGGATCAGTTCGCCCGCCTCTCTGAAATTTGCCCATCAGCTCCGGGCCGAACACGACGCTATCCTGGTGGGAATCGGAACCGTGCTGAAGGACAATCCAACGCTGACGGTCAGAATGGTCCGCGGGCGCAACCCGTTGAGAATTGTTGTAGATAACTGCCTGGCTGTCACCACAGAGTTCAATGTCATGCAGGATCTGTCCCGGACGCCGACATTGATTGCCACCACGAAAAGCGCTTCCGATCCTGCTTTTCGGGCGCTTGCCAAAGCGGGCGCTGAGATGATAAGAGTCCGTTCTGACGAAAACAATCATGTAAACCTTAAACAACTACTTCAACTTTTGGCCGCCCGTAATATTTCTTCTGTTTTAATCGAAGGAGGGGCGCAGATCATTACATCTGCGCTGAAAGAAAATCTGGCCAACCGACTCGTCACCGTCATCGCGCCAAAGATTCTGGGCAAAGGTATAGAAGCCGTGGGCGACCTGAATATTCGCAATCTGGAAAAAGCCAAAAAATTATCCGTGAAGAGCGTTGCCAAAAA
>MWDG01000272.1 GCA_002070455.1 Deltaproteobacteria bacterium ADurb.Bin151 | reverse complement strand
CTGACCGGATGGCCCGCAAAACCAGCTCCGGATGGTTTGCAACGATCTATCTTCTCTCCTGCGTTCTTTTAGCCGGTACGATTTTGCCGATTACGGATTTTCTGTCGCCTTATCGCAGCTCGCTGGTTGCCAGGGATGCGATTGCCCGTTTTGTGCCGTCAGGGCAATTACTGTATCAGTACCGCATCAATTTTTACGGGATCGATTTTTATAACAAAATCCGAACGCCGGTTGTTGAGGATTTCGGTGAACTGGCGGACGGCATCATCAAAATGCCGGAAATGGAAATGAAGAAATATTTTTTCGCGGTTCAGGGGTTCCATGAAAAAGTCGAGCAGGAAAACGAAATTTATTGTATTACGCAGTTTCCGGAAAAACTGAAACAGTTGAAGGCAAGACACGCGCATGTTGATGTGCTCTGGGAGAACGGCGCGTTTTATCTTTTACACATTCGGAATAAGACAAAGGATTAAAACTCTATGAAAATAAGAAAAGATTTTTTGCCTTTCAGCCGTCCGTCCGTCGGTGAGACAGAAATTAACGGGGTTATTTCCTGCCTGAAATCAGGCTGGATCACGACGGGAGCTCTATGCAAGGCGTTTGAAGACAAATTCTGCCAGCTGACCGGTGCGAAACAGGCCGTCACATTCAATTCGGCCACGGCCGGCATGCACCTGATGTTGAAGTCTCTCAAGCTGGAAGAAGGGGATGAAGTGATCACACCTTCCATGACGTTTGCTTCAACTGTCAACATGATCGCGCTTCATAACGCAAAACCCGTGTTTGTCGATATTGAATATGCAACGCTCAATATTAACTGTGATTTGATCGAGGACAAAATAACATCAAAAACCAGGGCAATCATCCCGGTACATTTTGCGGGAATCCCCGTGGACATGGACAAAATCAACAGGCTGGCCCGCAAATATCGTTTGACAGTCATCGAGGACGCCGCTCACGCTGTGGGAACCTATTACAAGGGGATTCATGCCGGTGGTTTCGGCCACCCCGCGATCTTTTCGTTTCATCCCATCAAGAATATAACGACGGGTGAGGGCGGGATGATCACGCTTAGTAATGCGGGCCACGAAAAAAAATTGCGTTTGATGAGATTCCATGGAATAGAAAGAGACGCTTGGAAAAGGTATGGAAAGGGCGGAAATCCATCC
>MWDG01000271.1 GCA_002070455.1 Deltaproteobacteria bacterium ADurb.Bin151 | reverse complement strand
AATCCGAAAATGGCTGAAAGACGGCTGGTGAAACTCCACAGGCCGAAGAATTCTCCTGACTTGGTATCCGGAGAAAACAGTCCGACCATGGCACGACAGGCAGACTGTGTGGAACCAAGACCCAGTCCGGCAATCGATCCGACCACAAGAAACACATGCTCCTCCTTCAAAGACATGCCCGTCAGGCTGTTCACGAAACCGGTGACGGCGCTCACCCCGTAAATCAGCATGGCTGCGATGACCCAGATCAGCAGCGTCAGAATAAATGTCTGTTTGGCTTTCCACCTGTCCTGAATGATCCCGAAAAGAAATGCACCGACAGCGGCCGTAAACTGCGTAATGACAAACATCATGATCTGCGTCGTGCCTGACCATTTGACGATCTGGTCTCCGTAAATAAAGGCAAAGGAGATCACAATGGACAGACCGGCATACGCAAAAAAGAAGGAAGAAAGGAGGATCATCAAATCCTTGTAATCCCGGATATCCCCACACGTCTTTTTTAATCTTTTAAATCCGATGGTAAAATAATTTTCATGCTTGGGCAGTTCCCTGGGAGGGGTTGTCTCCTTTACCCAGAGAAATGTCGGGATAGCGGCAATCAGGAAAAACAGGGCTGTTGCCGGACCCACCATTTTGAGACGTGAGAAATTTTCCAGCGTGTAAACACCTGCGCCAAGGCCAAAAATAACAATGGCCGTCGAGGTGAGGCCGCCGAAATAGCCCAGACCCCAGGCATAGCCCGAAATTTTCCCCAGGTCCCGGGGCGGACCGAGCCCCGGAAGAAAACTGGACACAAAGGATTCACTGTAGGAAAAACCGACATTGGACAGGACAATCAGCAGCATCCCCAGAATAACGTCGCCCGGCCGGACAAAATAGAGCGCGGCCGTTGCCAGGACGGTGAGCAGGCAGCTGGCAAAGAGAAATTTCTTTTTGGAGCCCGCATAATCCATTACTGCGCCCAGGAAAGGGGCGGAAAGGAGCACCATCAGATAGCTGATGGACAGGGCCGTGCTCCAAAGGAGATTCCCGAGACGGAATTCCGGTCCGTCACCGACGATCAGCCTGGGAAATATAATGCAGAACACCACGGTGATAATGACCGTCGTGTAGGACGAGTTTGCAAAATCAAACATGGCCCACCCGAACAGTTCTTTGCGTGATGCTCT
>MWDG01000270.1 GCA_002070455.1 Deltaproteobacteria bacterium ADurb.Bin151 | reverse complement strand
TGGCAAGAGCATAGTCAGCGATCCTTCCCCGGCCATTCGTGCAGCGTTTAATTTCTTCATCATGGAAAACAACCACCTCACCATCCAGCGTCATCTGAACATCAAGTTCCACCATGTCCGCGCCCATTGCGATGGCCCCCTTAAACGACGCAATCGTGTTTTCCGGATAATAAGCTGACGCGCCGCGATGAGCAATGATGGTGAAAGGACTAACCGTACTGCCATTGTGCGCCTCGCAGCCCTCTCCACCGCGGGTGTTATATTTGAAAAGATGATAAGGTTTAAACATCTTCATCTCAGGATTTCTTTTAATTTCAGAAATATGAATTGATCCTTCCTAACCACGTTAATCTACCACCGGTCCACCGGTGTATGAACCCCTGCATTGGATCCCTGAACATTCGGTATTGAGCATTTCATAAAGGATGGGTCCTGCGTTATTTCTTGCTTTAAAATGACCGACGCCATCAGCATCCCCTCCGGAGAGGGATGCGGGACGCCATTCGTTAAAGTTGAAATTCCCCCTTTTTGCTTTCTGTCCTGATCCGATATTCAACTGGGCACGCACATTTTCAGTTTTTTCAAACAGCGCCCCCTCGCTGCAGCTTCTATATCTCCGGGCGGTTGTACAGTGAATCTGGTCATGATATCCGGCATGCAGTGTATAGAAATTCACTTCCGGATGATAGATTGGGGCACGCCGCAAGCTCATCGGCCCTCCTTCCCCGGTCCAGTGGTTGAATCCCATGGCCGAACGCGAATCCGGATAAAAACCAAAAACATATTTGTTGAAAACATTTTGAGAACCGCAGGTGGCAAAATACGGATTACTGAAGCCCACCACAAGGCATGAAGGCAGTCCCCGGACACCCCCTGCGATATTGACAAACCGCCGAATACCGGCCCAGCCTTTTCCCTTTCGATGAAGATTGTCCTCATAGGTCAGAGCGGCAAGTACCATGGACACCCCCAGCGAGTGCGCCACAATATCAACCTTATCTTTTCCCGTATAAATTTTTACCGCTTCAATAAATGCGATAATTACATCGTACTTACGGGGATTATGATAATTGCCCGCGGGAGACCTTTGCTCCCCCGGTGAAAGGTAGGTTATTCCGAAAAGCTCACAGTCATTGTATCCGCGCGCCTTGAATTCCTGATAAACGGAACGGGA
>MWDG01000269.1 GCA_002070455.1 Deltaproteobacteria bacterium ADurb.Bin151 | reverse complement strand
GCCGGACTGTTTCATGATCCTGAGCAGGGAGCGGGCAATCCTTTGTTCCACCTGCTCGGCGTGCATCTCCAGGTAACGGCTTTGCAGGTCTTCAAGGCGATCCATGGAGTTGCGGATCATATTGATGGAAAGCTGCGGGTATTCAGCCATGATTTGCAGCATGGTCGGTCTGTCCCATCCCACAACCCTCGTCTCTCCCACCGTTTCGGCAGTTACAGGATAATCTCTCCCTTCCAGTACGGTGATCATGGCGGCTAACTCTCCCGGGCCAATGTAACGGATCAGCACCTCCTTGCCCAGTTCGTGCACTTTGCCGAGTTTGAGCCGTCCCTTCAGAACGAGATAAGAATGTTTTGCGCGATCCCCCTCATGAAACAGCACGGTTTGTGCTTTCAAATCACGGGTAGTCCCACGACGGATGATTTCGTCGCCCTGTTTTTCGGAAAGGCCGTGAAAAAAGTCTGTCAAATGATAACCGGGTTTGTCCATGAAGGATTCCTTTACGAAAAGCGGTTGCCCTGACTCAACCTGGGAATTTTTATGTCTCACTTTTTCTTCATTGCAACATCCATGTCCCAGGCGAAATCATGGAGGTTCGGACAAGCTTTGCGGTCGTTATCCAGAAGTTCCTCCTGAAGAGCAATCTGTTCCCGGATGTGGACAAGATAAGCTTCCTGATCATGCCGATGTTGTGCAAGCTGCCGGAAAGAGGCTTCATCATACTTGATGAATAATTGGCCTGCCCGCGTTGCAGTGAATCGGCGAACGCCCAGTTTGACAAGCACGTCAACGCCAAAACGCACAGAGGTGTCTATGGATTCCCGATAGACATCTTCAATCCCCGTATGAAGCAGGTTATAGGCATCCAGGTTGTTTTTCGCCCGTACCATGATCTTTAAATTGGGAAACGCTTTTCGGGTCTTCTCCACCAGGTCTAAATTCGTTTCAGGCGAATCGATGGCCACTATCAATATCCTGGCGGAATCCGCGCCGGCGGATTTCAAGATGTCCAGGCGGGTGGCATCGCCGTAAAAAACCGTGAAGCCCATTCTCCTTAAAAGATCGACACGGTCTGAATCGTTATCCAGAATAGTTGCCGCAAAACCGTTTGCCCTTAAAAACCTGCCTATGGTGCTTCCAAAATAACCAAATCCGGCAATGATAACGTGACTTTCACAG
>MWDG01000268.1 GCA_002070455.1 Deltaproteobacteria bacterium ADurb.Bin151 | reverse complement strand
TTCCGGCTGGTGGTGTACTTGCCGCCTTCAACCGTGACAAGCCCTTCAAGTCCATCACACGCGTTGTCGTATATTTCATATTTGCGCGAACATTTGTAGGTTTCCTGTGTTTGATTTTCCACCAGGGGTCTGAGTCCACCGAAGGTGTGAAGAACGTCGGCGTAACTGAGCTTGCCGTCGCCGAAGGATTCATTCACTTCGGCAATCAGTTCAAGGATGCTTTGCTTGGTCACGCGGTACTCATCCGGATTGCCGACAAACGGCTTGTCGGTTGTACCGATCAGGGTGTGTCGTCGCCAGGGAATGAGGAAAAAATGGCGCCCGGATCGGGTCATGGCACCCACCACGTACTTGCCGGATATCAGCTTTTTGGAAGTAATAATATGAATGCCTTCCGATCTGCGCAATGTGGCGCAGTTGTTGGCTTTTGCTGTGGCCAGGCCAAGCACAATATCCGCCCAGGGCCCCCCGCAGTTGACGACAACGGAGCCTTTGATTTCCTGCACCATTCCGGTCAGGAGATCTTTGGCTTTTACTCCGGTAATCTTGTCCCCCTTGTCGAAAGCGAAACCTTCCACACGGACATGGTTGGCCACACGGGCGCCATATGCGACAGCAGACTTGATGAAGGCCAGCGTCAGACGTTCAGGAAAGATGCTGTGGCAGTCATAGTAAACGGACGCCCCGGTAAGGCCCGTTTCCCTGACATTCGGTTCGCTTTGCAGTACGGCCCGCCGGGAGATGGTTCGATGAACCGGGATTCGCTTGCTGGGATCCCAGGTGTGATTCTTGTCGTAGGATAAAAGATCATAGAGCAACATTCCGGCCTTGACGACCCACTTGTTGTTTTTCATCGGTTTGGCATTATGTGTGATCATCGTGGGAATGGGATAGACAAAATTGGGAGCAATATTTTCCAGCACCCGTCGCTCACGGAGGGATTCACGCACAAGAGAAAATTCTCCGTTTGCCAGGTAGCGAAGACCTCCATGAATCAGCTTGGATGTGACGGCCGATGTTGCCCAGGAAAAGTCCCTCTTTTCCATCAGCGCTACCTTCAGCCCCCACGTGGCCGCCTCGTATGCAACTGATGCACCGGTAATGCCGCCACCAATGACAATGACATCAAAGCGTTCATCCCTGCAGGTCTCAATAAATCGATCCACGCTTATGACTCCTTTTTAGCTTT
>MWDG01000267.1 GCA_002070455.1 Deltaproteobacteria bacterium ADurb.Bin151 | reverse complement strand
TCAAGAACAGGCACGGGGAACAGATTGATCACGCCGAGGTTGATGGAAAGAATTGCCATAAAAAGAATGAAGCTCACGACACCTTCTTTGGCCTGCTTGCCGGCCGTTTGGGCAATAAAAATAGGCCCTCCCAGTGTGCGTGGGGACACAACACCTTCAATCATCTTTACGACAACGACGACCGTGAGCTTGCTGAATTCCCACGTCTTGCCCAGTGAAGAAGCAAGAGCGGCGGCAGGGTTTTTTCTTTCAATCGCTTCGCCGGTCTCCGGGATCAGTCCCATGGCGGCTGTTTGATTTTTAATCGCCCCGGCAGTTTCACTGTCTTGGTCGATCGTCAGATTTTTTCCCTCCCCGCCACGCAAAACCTGTATTTTCAACTTGCCGGCGGTTGTTCCTTCAATAATTTCCTCAATATCTTCCCAGCAAAATATTTTCTGCCCGGCGACCCCCACTATTTTGTCCCCCGGCAGAAAACCTGCCTTTTCCGCCGGCGAGCCAGGCTGTATTTTTCCGACAACGGAATGGATATTGCCCGCCGCCTGTATTCCGATGAGATAAACATCGACTTCCTGACCGATAAGATTTTTTTCCCGGGAAAGTTTCGGTTTTAAAGTAAACTCTTTGTTTTCTTCACCTCTGCGGACAACCACCTTAAGCTCGCGCCCTTCAGACGCGGACACGGCTGGTCTGATCTCGTCCCAGTAGGTTATTTCCCGATCGTTTATGGAAACTATGGCATCCCCTTTGGCAATCCCGGCTTCCGCCGCTGCCGAGCCTTCCGTTATCCCGCCGACAACCGCCAGTATTTTGCTCACCGGCGAGATTCCCAGACGGTAAACATCTTCTTCCCCGCCGAAAATGTTCTTTGTACTCGTAACAAGCGGCCTGACCGTAAAGGTTTTTTCCTCTGCACCCCGCCGCACAACTATGGTGATTTCTTTTCCCTGAGATTGCTGTACGATTTCGTCGATCTGGGTCCAGTAATTTATCTTTCGTCCGTCAATGGCAGTGATTCTATCCCCTGTGACTATGCCGGCAATCTGTGCTGCCGAACCGGGCTGTACAATCCCGACAATCGGAGCGAGATTAGGCACACCGTGCATAAACAGGATACAAAAAATAATTATCGCCAGCAAAAAATTGGCAAAAGGCCCGGCCAGTACAATAAGCAGGCGCTTCCACGGAGGCTGGGCTAAAAATGCACGTTTTTCGTCTTCCGGAGAAAGACCCTCC
>MWDG01000266.1 GCA_002070455.1 Deltaproteobacteria bacterium ADurb.Bin151 | reverse complement strand
GTTTTCGAAGAAAAAAATGAAGATTTTTTTTTAAAAAACAGGTAATAAAGTCACCACTTAATATATTTTAGTCCAATCATAGACTGAGGGAGGGAATTCATGACATTAGAAGAAAAAGTCATTCAACTCGTTATGGAACAGCTGGATGTGACCCGGGAACAGTGCAAACTGGAAGCATCTTTTATCGATGATCTTGGCGCTGATTCTCTGGATCTTGTTGAGATGATTATGGAAATGGAAGAGAAATTCGGCGTGGAAATTGCCGATGAAGAGCTGGAAAAAATCAGGACAATCCAAGATGTTGTCGATTTTATCCGTGCAAAAAACATTAAAATTGATTAATCACTCACATCAGGATCATTGCTTATGAAAAGGCGTGTCGTTGTAACAGGCCTTGGTGCCGTGTCTCCCCTTGGGACATCCGTTTCACAAACATGGGAAAACGCCATTGCTGGAAAATCTGGCATCGGTCCTATTACCCGGTTTGACGCCTCTCCTTTCGCGTCCCGGATCGCCGGAGAAATCAAGAACTTCGATCCTCTTCAATATGTCGATAAAAAAGAAGTCCGTCGCTACGATCCTTTTGCTATTTACGCTCTGGCTGCAACGCAGATGGCTATGGAAGACGCGTCTCTGACCATCGGCCCGGATATTGCCGAGCGGATCGGCGTCATGATCGGTTCGGGTATGGGCGGTGCATTGACCATTGAGAAAGAAGTCGAGGTACTTCTCAACTCCGGTCCCCGCAAAATATCACCGTTTGCCATTCCGGCCATTATAGCAAATCTGGGTTCCGGGCATGTTTCCATGCGCTTCGGCGCCAAGGGCCCCATCAATTGTTCCGTGACCGCCTGTGCCTCAGGGACAACAGCCATCGGCGATGCTTATAAAACCATAGCCTATGGCGATGCGGATGCCATGATCGCCGGGGGCGTCGAAGCGGCTGTGACAAGGCTCGGTGTTGGCGGGTTTTGCGCCATGCGCGCGCTGTCCACACGTAATGATGATCCGGAAAAAGCCAGCCGTCCTTTTGACAAGGGACGCGATGGTTTTATTATTGCAGAAGGGTGCGGTGTGATCATTCTGGAGGAATTATCGTTTGCCCTGGCAAGGGGGGCGCGGATTTATGCCGAAATGATCGGTTACGGCTGTACGTCTGACGCATATCACCTTGCCGCTCCCCCGCCTGAACACGAAGGAGCGGGACGCAGCATGCGGGTGGCGATTAAAGACGCAGGCCTG
>MWDG01000265.1 GCA_002070455.1 Deltaproteobacteria bacterium ADurb.Bin151 | reverse complement strand
CTTTTTAGTTGTCTCCAAAAGGCGGAGCTTATCGCCAGCGATTTAACGCTTGAGGAAATGCAGGGGCAGATAGGAAGCGAGGGCCCGCGTATGCCGGATATGGGGGTTGAGTAGATGAACGTTGAAACCAAACAAGTGAAGCTGTCGGCATTGAAGCTGAACCCAGACAACCCGCGCCGGATCGGAAATAAGGAAATGGAAAGGCTTGTCAAGTCGCTTCAAGAGTTTCCCGATATGCTGTCCATCCGGGAGATCGTCGTTGACGAAACCATGACCGTTTTGGGCGGTAATATGCGCCTGCTTGCCCTTCGGAAGATCGGGGCGAAGGAAGCAACGGCCAAGATCGTTAAGGGGCTTACAGAGGCGCAGAAGCGGGAATTTGCTATCAAGGACAACGGGGCATGGGGGCAATGGGACTTTGACCTGCTGGCGAATGGGTGGGATGATTTGCCACTTGCCGATTGGGGTGTTGATTTGCCGGAGGACTGGCTGAAATCGGATGCTGAACCCGCCGACGCCGAACCCCAAATTGATAAGGCCGCTGAACTTAATAAGATTTGGAAGGTAGCCCCCGGCGACCTATGGCAAATTGGGGATCATCGGCTCCTATGCGGGGACTCCACGAAAAAAGAGGACGTGGCGCGGGTGATGGCGGGGGAAAAGGCGGGTGCGTGTGTTACAGACCCACCATACGGAGTATTGAATAACGAATGGGATAGACCTTTTTCGCAACAAGATTTAAATATGATTTTTAGTGTAACTAATGGATTGGTCGCTTGTTTCAATGCGGCTAAAACGAACATTGTTTTTAGTATGTTGTCGTTGGAACCAATGCCTGAAAGAATTGGGGTTTGGAGATATTCTCAAATTATGCCACGACCGGGGATGATTTGGAGTTGGCAACCCGTTTTTTATTGGAACTGTAAAGAAACGAAAGCGTGGGATAGTCTCGACTGGTATCAAGGGAATTCAGATAAGGACAAATCGCATCCAACACAAAAACCAGTTGGGTTTTTTGAAAAGATTATTAAAACAGTGGATGCTACCACGTTTTATGAGCCTTTCGCTGGATCCGGCACAGCGATGGTCGCCTGCCAGAACCTAAACCGTAAATGTAGGGGGATCGAGATCAGCCCGGACTACTGTGCCGTCATACTTCAAAGAATGCACGATGCGTTTCCAGAAATTGAAATACGGAGGATCGAATAAATGGCACGCGGAGGCACGATGCAATACCGCAAACTGAA
>MWDG01000264.1 GCA_002070455.1 Deltaproteobacteria bacterium ADurb.Bin151 | reverse complement strand
TCCGGCAAAATCTTTATGGTGCGCCGATGAAAGTATTGGTTGCCTGTGAATTTTCGGGAATCGTAAGAGAGGCTTTTAAAGCCAAGGGCATAGATTTTTTTATGAAGTTTACAAAAACCAATATTCCCAAAACCGTCATTGAAAACCCGGTCGGCATCATGTCCACGATCTATCGCAAGCCGGATCAGATCATACAGCCGTGGCAATTCGGGCATCCCGAAAGCAAGGCGACCTGTTTATGGCTCAAGAACTTGCCAAAATTAACACCCACAAACATCGTTGAGGGCAGGAAAAACCGTGTCCACCATGAACCACCTGGACCGGAACGCTGGAAGAACAGAAGCCGGACGCTGCCGGGAATAGCCGCTGCAATGGCCTCACAGTTGACCTGCGCCCCGGGCGACGAAATGAAAATCTATCATTCCCGGTTAGGCGGCCCCGGACACCAAAACGCCAAAGAGGGTAGTATGATGGGTCAGGGGCTTCGGCCCCTGATACCCAAGGAAGGATCGAAATGATGGAACATAAAATAACTGAAGACTTATTGCAGATAGTTGCGGGCGACATCGAAAAGCTGCTGCTTGAAAACGCTGAACAGATTGCCTTTGCCTATCAAAATATTCCTGACGTGATCAAGGTTTCGCTCGGCATTTCTCTTGACCCGTCCAGCCAGGGTGTCGTTGTAAACTATGACCTGTCATTTGTCTTGCCGACATTATTGACTGTGTCCCAACGGTCAGCTCATTACTCCACGATACCGGAATAATGACGCACCCTGTTGAGCTGGACTTGCCGCCGAGCGTCAAAAATGTGCCATTATTTTCAGAAGCGGTCAGCGATGCCTTATACACTCCCGGAAGATTGGTGGAATCGACCTGTGTAATGGACGGGGCAGACGGCGTAAAGAGCGTTCCGTCGCGCACTCCGCGCAACGTGATGTTCGAGGCGTCCCCTGACCTGCAAGAGAAAGCGCCCGCGCCCGAAAAACACAAGGTCAAATTCAAACACACCATTGACCCCGGCCAAACAGCGATGGAATTTCTCGGTAAAGAAATCCGTGAAGGCCGCATGTCCGTTGAGTATGGCGGCGTTAAGGTCGAAAACGTAGCATCTTAATTCACCAAAAAAAGGAGAGAAAATGCAGCAGATAATTTTGAGAATCGCAAAGTGGCTGATTAGTTACGTCCCAGGATACCACGTCGCAAAGAACGGCGGCGGACGGAAAAAGGCGACAGAATAACCCCGACCG
>MWDG01000263.1 GCA_002070455.1 Deltaproteobacteria bacterium ADurb.Bin151 | reverse complement strand
TCTCCATCGCGCGCGATCACCAGCGGTTCGTTGCCGTCGAAGAAGGTGCGGAGCGTGTGTGTGTCTTTCATGTTTTTTCCCTTTCATGGTTGTGGTTTTGAGGGAGGGGGGAGCCCGGAGGCTCCCCCCTGTTTGCGATCAGCCCTGGACCAGGTCGGCGAAAAGGATGTCCAGTCCGCTGAGATAGGTCTTGCGATTTCCTTTGTGCGTTTTGTGCTCCTGTTTTCTCGTCGCGAATTGCTCGAAGAGATCGAGCACATTAGGCACAAGTTCCACTCGCAATACGATCAGTGTGTTGGGACGCCAGGTGCAGCCGTCGTGGTAGCAGGTCCGCAGTGTTGCGCCGCTCACGGCGACACCGTCGTCCCCGTAGTGCAGCGTGACGGATTGGACTTTTGCGTTCATGCGTCGGAGGAAGTCGTGATAGGTTTCGGTGTCTTTCATGTTTTTTCCTTTTCTGTTTTTTCTTCATGAGGGACCTGCCTCATCAGCGCCAAGGAGGTCAGCCTTGACGGACGCCCGGGCAATGCCCGGGACGTTTCGGCTTGGTTAATAATCTACTTTTGTGTCCTTGAATTCATCAAGCAACTCTCGAAGTCTGCTGGTCGCGACCAATATAAGATCCTTCATGATGTCTTCCTCTCCATCCATCGCAATCACCCTTAATTCACCTTCAATATCCCTGATCATAGATTCGATTGTTACAATGTAGGACCTGCGCCAATCCACTATTGCGCCACACATTTCATCGATCCTTGAATCTTTGTCATTTTCCGGATAGCTAGTTTTCCAGTCGTCGTAGGTTGCCATAATCAAATTCTCCTTTTTTGGTTCAGGTTTTTTGGTTCAGTACTATATTAAGCAGACTTCAACTCTTCGCGTTTCCCGGGTGCCAATAAATGTCTGTTCTTTTCTATGACGAAATCATAGAAATTGCAATTCATCTTATCGCTGATACGCAGATTCGTAATAGTAATTGACTTGCCGGTCAAAGACTCTTCTAAGTAACAGTCAAGGAATACACGTCCGTTATATGACTCATCAGTCATATAACGATATCCCATTTCATGCGCGAATTCGAGCGCCTCTTTTTCCGACGTGAACAATCCAAACGCTCCACAGTCCGCAACAATCTCCCAAGCTTCTTTGATCATGTTTTTTCTCCTTTCAATTTTGTAAACACATTATACCATAAACAACATGGCAAAGTCAAATTTTTATTTCATCTTTTCTGACTCCTTTTCTGGTTCGAAAATT
>MWDG01000262.1 GCA_002070455.1 Deltaproteobacteria bacterium ADurb.Bin151 | reverse complement strand
CTGTATCGTTATGCCGGTGACTATTTCAAGGGTGGGGCCTCCGGCCGGAAGTATATTCTGATTGATGAAATCCAGGAGATCGTGGGATGGGAAAGGGCTGTCGCCTCTTTTTTGGCGGACGGCCTGGGCGATGTTATCATTTCCGGCTCTAATGCCGGCCTTCTGTCTTCGGAGCTGGCCACGTTAATCAGCGGGAGATATGTGGAAATTCCTGTTTATCCACTAACTTTTCGTGAGTTTTTGACCTTTCGCAAAAACAAGGGAGACACAAAAGACAATGCGGATCAACCCGCGTCTCCCCAACCCAAGCCGGAAACAAATAACCTGCCGGATACCGAAGCAGAATTCAAAAACTATCTGCGATACGGGGGTCTGCCAGGCATCCACCAGTTGCCGTTCAATCAAGAAGTCCTGTTCAGCTATCTGAACTCCATATTGAATACCGTCTTGTACAAAGATGTCATCACCCGCCATAAAATTCGGGATGTCTCGATATTCGATAAGCTGGTCCGGTACCTGTTCGATAATGTCGGCAATATCACAACGGCGAAGAAGATAGCGGATTATTTTAAATCCCAGCGAATTCGAACCTCTGTGGACACAATCTTAAACTATATCAGCTATATCGAAGCAAGCCTGCTTGTCGACAAAGCACGGCGATATGACATCAAAGGGAAGAGGCTCCTGGAGTTTTCCGACAAGGTCTTCCTCAACGACGTCGGGCTTCGTCATGGTTTAATAGGGTATAGAGAAAGAGATATCAACGGGCTTCTGGAGAACATAGTTTTCAAGGAATTGCATGCCCGGGGATACAAAATATCTGTCGGCGTCATCGATCAAATAGAGATCGACTTCATCGCCGAAAAGCAAAACGAAAAGAAATATGTCCAGGTGTGTTACGGTTTGGGCAGTGAAACAGTCATTGCAAGGGAATTTGGCAACCTGGAGAAGATCAGAGATAATTATGAAAAGCTGGTCGTCTCTATGGACCGATTTTTCCCCAACGAGAGGAACGGCATCCTTCACCGCTACATCATCGATTTCCTGATGGAATGAGGAAGAAATGCTATTTATGCTTTTCCTTCAAAAACGTGAGGAAAATCCTCATGTTTTCATGGCCAATGGTTGATGGCAAGTTGTTGAGCCAATTGGAACAATCTGCGGCATAACACACCCCAGAAACTGGACAGGTGAATAAGGTGGAAGCTAGTCTGCCATAACCGAGAAGGAGAGAGGATCTGGCGCAGAAAATCAGGAAGACATCTATC
>MWDG01000261.1 GCA_002070455.1 Deltaproteobacteria bacterium ADurb.Bin151 | reverse complement strand
TGTCGTCACAAGTGATCACGGTTTCATCGAGCTGAAAAAGGACCGTTCCGTACAAATCAAAGACCTCAAAACAGTCGGGGGGATGATCGACAATATTAAATACCGGTATCTGACAAACGGCATGCACGATCAGGGCATTCCCATTGCCTATGACAAGGCGCATCAGTGGTGTCTGGCCGTCGGCTCATCTTGGTTTGAACGACCCAAACCGACAGGGAAAACATCCCGCTATTCTCATGGCGGCATCTCCTTGGCCGAGATGGTTGTCCCGGCTGTTCGAATCAAGAAACGGCCTGTAAAAGAAACGGGGCTGCTTTTGGAAATCACGCCGCCTCCACTTTGTACGGCGGGCGAAAGCATAAAGCTGCCGGTCAAATTGGAAAACCTGGGCTCAATGAAAATAAGCGTCTCCCTTTCCTGTTTGGTATCGGGGCGATTGGCAGCGCAGGAGTCTGTTGATCTCACCGCCGGCGCGCCCTATATATGGCTGGTACCGTTAAAGGCATATCCAAAGGCAAATCAGGTAACGTTTACCGCCCAATATTCGTTACCCGGTAAAGGCAAGAAGATCGAAAAAAGACACGTAACTATTCCCATTAAAGAAGTAGGAACAAAAGTCGAGATTGATACAAGCGCCCTTGATGTCTTTGATGACATGTAAGGCAAGACAAAGGAATCATCATGACCGAAAAAGAAGCTAATAACTACCAGTTTACACCCCTTGATCATAAAGTTCAGGAGCTGATGGCCGACCGGATCATCCTGAAAAGCCTGACCAGGTGGAATGATGCTTATAAAGAACTACCCCGTTTTGTAATGGAATACCTGGTGGCTCGGTTTGTAAATCCGGACGATCCCATAGCAGGCCAGGCAAAAATCGACCGTATTCTCACGGAGAACTGGGTGGACAGCGCCGAAAAAGAATTGATCAAAAGCCGTATCAAGGAAAGAGGGATTTATAATCTCCTGGGCAGCGTACAGGTGCGGCTTGATGCCTCCAAGGACCATTACTGGGTCACCGTGCCAGCCATTGGCGAAAACACCGTCCGGATCACCAGAAACATCCTTGTCGAACATGGAGACAGTCTTCTTGCCGGCGGAGCATGGGGCACATGCACCCTTGAGTATGACAACAATTACAAGATTGGAGGCCGCATTTATCCTTTTGTAATGACCGATTTCAAACCGTTTCAAATTACGCGGGTCAGTCTTGATGACTATATCGAAAAAAGAAGGCTTTTTACCACCGAAGAATGGATCGATCTTCTGATGAAC
>MWDG01000260.1 GCA_002070455.1 Deltaproteobacteria bacterium ADurb.Bin151 | reverse complement strand
GTGCCGGTAAGCGCGTTTTCCGCGTCCACGGAAAGAAAGCGGCTTAAATTTACCAGGGTGAACAGGATATCGCCCGTCTCTTCTGCAATGATTTTCACATCGCCATTTTTTCGCGCCGCATCCAGTTCGGCAAGCTCTTCCTGCAGCTTTTTCACAACATCGTCCGTGTTTTCGAAGTCGAAACCATGCCGGGCGGCTGACGCTGTGATATTTTGCGCCCTTTTCAGTGCAGGCATCGAGCGGGGAATATTATCGAAGAGATTTTCTTCTCGTACTCTGCCATTGCGCTCCTGTTTTTTGATTTCCTGCCAGTTGTCCTTCACTTCCCTTACGGAATGAACTGTTACATCGCCGAACACGTGCGGATGCCGGCGAATCATTTTTGCCTCAATGTCCTTCATAACATCAGCCAGTGAAAAATCCCCGGCCTCGGATGCGATTTCAGCAATAAAAAGGATCTGGAACAGCAGATCCCCCAATTCCTCCTGAAGATGGCGGGGATTGTCTTCGGTTAGAGCGTCAAGCACTTCATAAGCTTCATCCAGCAGATATTTGCCGATGTCCTGCCTGGTCTGTTTCCGGTCCCAGGGGCAGCCGTTTGGCGCACGCAGTTTTCGAATCAGGCTGATCAGGGCCTGCAGTTCTTGATTTGGCATGGGGTTCATTTCACGATGAAGACGTCTCTTTGCCGATCCTGGAAATAAATATGGCTATATTGTGATCCATTGACACGACTAAAGAAAGATTCCCCGCTTTCGCGGCATGTCGGGCAGCAGGAGTTTGGAAGGATCACGGCGTAGATTTTTTTGCCGGTGTCCGCCGCCGATTCGATCATGACCAGTCCTCCGCAGTCGTTGCACACGCGGACCGTTTCGATTTGCCTCTCTGTAATATCATCAGTGTCGTAATAAATGTTTTTTTCACGGCGTATGTAGGCAGCGGATCCGGTGATCTGTTTTTTCAGGTTTTTCTTTTTCTTCCACAGCGTCATCAGGTTCTTCACTTCATTTTCAATGAGCCGGGTGACTTCCTGTGACTGGCGGATTTGAAGGGCATCGTAATCCGGTTCCCGCACTTGGCTGTAGTCCAGTCCGGCCATGGCAAGGATGATGCCGACATTGACGTAGGGAAGGGCTTTTTCAATGGAGTAGCCGCCTTCCAGTACGGCAATGTCAGGAGCAAGTTTTTCATTCAAGAGCGCGTAGCCCTGGGCGCTGAAGTTCATGTTTGTGATCGGGTCGCTGTAGTGATTGTCCTGTCCTGCCGAGTTAATGATGATTTCCGGTTTGAATTCG
>MWDG01000259.1 GCA_002070455.1 Deltaproteobacteria bacterium ADurb.Bin151 | reverse complement strand
CCGCCTTTCCAAGATACTCTTCAATATTGGCTATGAAATCTTTCGCTTTTTCCAGGTATTGCAGGACCATTTCGTGATCAGGGGACGAAAAGTCGACATAATCGAACTTCTGCCTGTATTCGAATGCCTTATTGTAGATCTGTCCCATTGCCGTGGGGAAAATGCCGGTCTTGACCATCTCACGGTTGAAATAGGCCTTAACCTGTCCATGCTTCGAGAAAGAGACCTCTCGTGTCGCCAGAAGTGCCTGAACACCATAGAACATGGCATAGTAGATGCGGTTCATCGAAAATGTGAGCATGTTGTTCTCGAACATGATTTGCGCAGCGCGAAGGGATTCGTGGGCGCGTTCCATGCGATAGGAGACCAGCGCAATCGCGTCTTTCCCTTTCATACGACTGCGCCTTCAGTGCGGATTTTTTCGAAGATAGGCGCTTTTCCTTGGGGACCCGACAAATCGCGGTCGTCGACGACGATGATGTCGATGAGACAATCATGCTTCAGTTCGAGGTCATAGGCCATATCGAAAAGATCCTCTTCGATTTGTCTGTCGACATGGGGGAGATGGACCCAAATATCGATATCGGATTCAGGGCGGCGGTCTCCGCGCGCCGAAGACCCGAAGACTCGCATTTCCTTGACAGTGTATCTTCCTGAAATGCGCTCCTTCAATTCATTGACGATTTCTTTGACGGATTTCTTCACGGCAGATTCCTTATCCTGGGGTCAGGTCTTTAAAATTAGCGTTTTGCTTTCCGGGGACAGATTTAAAATCTGTCCCCTTTCCTGAGTGCTAATTTTCAAGACCTGATTCCCATGGGGGTCATTTGTCGGTTACGTGAAGCTGCGCCCTGATTAAATTGCAGAGAGTGTCTCGCAATTCAACATGCCTCGGTATCGGCGCTTTTGCCCCATTTCGTGGGTTCATGTAAATGTCGTGTTAGGCTCCGCGGCGGTACAGGAAGCACCCCGAAGCCACAAGCAGCCGTATGAATTCCCTGCGCTTCAAACAGCCAACTCCAGGGTAATTCGCTGGACACACGCGGGGATTCCGCTCGTGTCTTCCGTATCCATCAGCATGCGGTATGCATCCTGGATGTTCTTCTTCAGCTCATCCAGGGTTTCTCCTTGGCTGAAGACACCGGGGATCTCCATCAACCGCCCGACGTACCAATCTTCATCCTTCCAGTACTCCAGTGTAAATTCTTTCATGCTGTTTACCTCCGGTACTCTGTGTCCTGATGCATCCTGATCAGCGACGCAAAGCAATCTGCAGTTCGAGGACGGGATTGCCGCGTCGCGG
>MWDG01000258.1 GCA_002070455.1 Deltaproteobacteria bacterium ADurb.Bin151 | reverse complement strand
AGCGAGAATGGCGCCATAAAACACGTCCCAGGCTGATGTATGCGGCGCAACGATTACAATAAATTTTTTCTCATCAGGAAGCCGCCCCGCTTTTTTCCATCCCAATATTTTCATGAAAAAAAGGGATATTCCCATCATAAAATGTTTCAAAACCGGCGTATTGAAAATTGTATGACGCATCATGTGTATCCTGGCAAAGCAATTTTTTTGTTATAAAAAACACAGATAAGAAATCTGCAAATCGTCTTTTATCTTCCTTTATTTTGAAGTTGTTGAGCCTAAAATACTGCCAGGAGCCAGCCGATATCCCCGCAGAAAGTCGGTCATCAGCATTCGTTTTTTCCCGGCCAGCTGAATGTCTTTTAATATGACATGGCCGTCAGAGGTTGCTACAGGCAAACCGTCAGTGAAAGGGTTACCAATGGTTCCTGGGACCTGATCCGTCGGGTCCGGTTCAGCTACCGCGGCATAAATTTTCAGCAGCTGTCCATCCAAAAAAGTATATGCCGCCGGAGAGGGGCACAGACCGCGGATGAGATTGGCAATATGCACAGCACTTTCCCGCCAGTTGATTTTACCTGTTTCCCTGGTCAGGCGGGGAGCAAATGTCACACCGGAGGGATCCTGCTGTTGTCTCTGTACCTTTCCGGAAATAACCCGTGCGACGGTTTTCATGAGCAACGCTGCTCCGTCTTTTGCCAGGCGGTCATGAAGCTGCCCGTATGTTTCCTCATCGCCCAGCAGGGTTTCTTCCTGGGCGAGAATATCGCCGGAGTCCATACCTTCATCCATCAACATGATGGTGACTCCGGTTTTTTTTTCACCGCGGATAATACTCCAGTTCAAAGGGGCCGCGCCACGGTACTTCGGCAGCAGGGAGGGGTGGATGTTCAGGCATCCGAGGGGGAAGTCAATAATCATTTTGGGCAGAATCTGGCCAAAAGCCGCCACAACAACCATGTCGGGTTTGAGTGAATAAAATTTTTCCAGAAAGGAAGGATCTTTAACGGCTTGCGGCTGCATAACGGGCACACCTGATTTTTGGGCCAGAAGCTTCACCGGAGGGGCGATTTCCTTTTGTCCCCTTCCCTTAGGGCGATCCGGCTGCGTGACAACGGCAATGACCGGAAAGGAACCGGCAAGAAGGGTGTCCAGGGCCGGCAGCGCAAAAGCCGGGGTGCCCATGAAGAGAATTCTCGGTTTGGTCATTGGATCGCACCCTTGTTTTTTTTGTACCCTATATGGAATTAACGGGAATGTGTCAAGAAATACCCTTGTAAGGATCTTTATAATAAATTCCTGTTGTC
>MWDG01000257.1 GCA_002070455.1 Deltaproteobacteria bacterium ADurb.Bin151 | reverse complement strand
TAAAAATGCGGACATCCTGCGGGCCACCGTCGCTTCCTACGGCAATGATCATCGTCTGGGTGCCAATGAAGCGCCACCTGCCATCATCTCTGTTTTTTTGGGCGAGCAGCTCACCCGCATTCTGGAGAATATCGAAAAGGGTACAGTGACCAAAGCGACCAATTCGGAAATCATTGATCTGGGCATTTCCTCCCTGCCTCAGGTCAGCAAAGACTACGCGGACCGCAACCGGACATCGCCGTTTGCCTTTACCGGAAATAAATTCGAGTTTCGTGCGGTGGGTTCGTCCCAATCCATTGCCTGCCCGACGTTTGCGCTCAATACCATGGTGGCCGAAAGCCTCGATGATCTGGCTGAAAAGATTAAAGCCAGGGACTCCAGGAATATCAATCAGGCGGTCTTTGAAGTATTGAGAAGCGAAATCAGAACCATTTTGCCGATCCTTTTCAACGGCGACAACTATACAAGGGAATGGGAAGCCGAAGCGAAAAAGAGAGGCCTTCCCAATGAAAAAACCACACCTGCAGCCTTGAAAGCTTTAGTGACCGACAAAGCATTGCGTCTATTTGAGAAACATGAAGTATTTTCCAATTCGGAACTTAGATCACGCTACATGATCTATGTGGCGCGCTACATTAAAGATCTGGAAATCGAAGTCAACTGCCTCAACAATATCTGTATGAGCCAGGTGATTCCGGCAGCGGTCGTCTATCAAAAAGATCTGGCGAAAGCGATCATCCATACAAAGGAGGTGCTCGGGTCGGGCGCGGTTTTGTCATCCCAGACAGAGCTTTTAAAGAAAATTCTTGACCTGATCAATGGTATCTATACGACCGGCAAAGACATTCAAAGCAGGGTGGAGACGGCCAAAGCCATAGATGACGATCAGAAAAAGGCGGAAACCCTGTGCGCCAAAGTCAAGCCAAAAATGGATGAACTCCGCGAATATGTGGATGCACTGGAAAACCTTGTTGATGATGAGAGATGGCCGCTTCCCAAGTTCTGGGAAATGCTGTTTATCTGCTAAAGGCCTGTTGCCCAAACGATATCCCTTTGAGCGGCCATTGAAAGCGTTTTGTTTCATGAATCAAAGCGCAGCGAAAGATCAGTAATGGCAACTGTTTGAGCCGCAGGCGAGTTTTGTCATTACCTTTCGCAAGCTTTAGATTTATACAAAACGCTTTTAGGCAAGCGAAAAGGATATTTGGGCAACAGGCCGTTAAGGAGTCATCCTGATTATCGCACAGGTTCAATCCTATGGAAGCACTGAACCTGTGCGATGGATGTTTTATTTGCCTTTAAAATCGGCGGGTCTTCTTTCCAG
>MWDG01000256.1 GCA_002070455.1 Deltaproteobacteria bacterium ADurb.Bin151 | reverse complement strand
GGATTGAACCCCATTGAATACGCACGGGAGAGTGTCGGGCTGGATCAGGCTCTTGCCAAGCATGGGGCCAAGTTATTCAGTCATGGAACCATGATCGGCGGCGTTTTGCAAATGCCAGGATCATTCAAAGACCGGACAATGGCGCAGAAATTCCTTGATGATTTCAATGACCATTATTCCTCGGTTGAGAACGCACACAAGACGGCACTGCTTGAGCAGGGTGTCACATGGCAGAAAATGGCGATGACCTCAGTTGATTCACAATTCCTTGAGGCCCGCAACTTCCAGAAAAAAGAAATCGTGGACCTGTTCTTTGGTTTGCCGTTGTCCATGCTCCAATCCGGGGATAAAGTGGCTACATATGCCAGTGCGGACGCATTTGACCTTGAATATGTGAAATATGCGCTGACACCGCGCCTTGTGAACATCGAAATGGCAATTTATCGGGATTTACTCACCGAATCACAAAAAGAAAATTATTTTGCGAAATTTTCAACCGGCGGGCTGCTTCGCGGCGATACGGCGGCGCGGACGGCCTATTATTCGGGAATGGTCAACATTGAGGCCATGTCACCGAATGAGGTCCGCGAATTGGAAGATATGAACCCCTATGCCGGAGGGGATGAATACAGGACACGGACCAGCACCATCAGTAAAGACAAGAAAGGCGGTGAAGATAAGGGAGGCACAGACGATGAACCTTAAATATCGTAATCAAAGGAACGCCGAAGCGACGGCGCGATACTGGAATAAGCCGATTGACAAGGCCGATTGGTATAAGATCGAGGCGCTTTCCGAAGATAACACTGAGGTCATGATTTATGATGTCATAGGCTGGCCGTTCAATGATGCCGGTGAAATCATCCGTTCCTTATCGGGAATCAACACAAAGACCGTGACCGTCCGCATTAATTCTCCGGGCGGAGACGTTTTTGACAGTATGGCTATCTTTAATGCCCTTCAATCTCACAAATCAAAGATCGTCACAAGAATCGAATCACTTGCCGCGTCCGCCGCGTCGTTTATCGCGCTGGCCGGAAAAGAAGTTCAGGCATACCAAAACGCAATGTTCATGATTCATGATCCGTGGGTTTTGGCGGCTGGAAATCAGTATGACTTGCGTGAAATCGCGGACATTCTGGAAAAGATCAGCGGAAATATGGTTGACATCTATTCCCAAAATTCAAAGGTCGGGAAAAAAGAAATCAGAGACATGCTGAAGGCGGAAACGTGGTTCACCGCCAAAGAAGCCAGAGAAAAAGGCTTTGTGGACACCATCATCGACGGCAAGGCGGCAAAGGCGCAGTTTGATTTGAGTATGTTCGCC
>MWDG01000255.1 GCA_002070455.1 Deltaproteobacteria bacterium ADurb.Bin151 | reverse complement strand
GTTCCTTCATCCATTCCTTCCGGCCTTTCGTGGGCCTGCCTGATGGTCACCGCAGGAAAACTCAATATGGAAGACTCTTCGGTGATTGTTCCGCTGTCGGAAATAACACAGTGGGCGCTCATTTGAAGCTTAACATAGTCAAGGAAACCTAGCGGCTTTAAAAAATGGATGCGATCATCCATCTTTTTCATGGCAAGGCTCTCCATGCGATTCCTCGTTCTTGGGTGAGTGGAAACAATCAACGGCAACTCAAACTTATCCGCTATGGTTTTCAATGTCTCCATCAAGTCAGAAAAATTGACATCACTGTCAATATTCTCTTCCCGATGGGCGCTCACCACAAAGTAATGCCCGGCAACCAGCCCCAGACGATTCAGAACATCCGATGCCTCAATTTGCGGGAGATAATGAAGAAGGACTTCTTTCATCGGCGACCCGGTTTTGATCACCGTCTCGGGTTTCAGTCCCTCAGCCAGCAGATAGCGGCGAGCGTGTTCCGTATAGGGTAAATTGATGTCACTTATGTGATCAATGATTCTGCGGTTAATTTCTTCCGGAACGCGCTGGTCAAAGCAGCGGTTCCCGGCTTCCATATGAAAGATGGGGATCTTGCGGCGTTTGGCCGCGATGGCGGACAGGCAGCTGTTGGTGTCGCCGAGCAACAGAAAGGCGTCAGGCATCTCCCTGGCCAGCAGATCATCCGTGCGGGCGATCACATTTCCTATGGTATGGGCGGCGTTTTCACCCACGGCATCGAGAAAATGATCAGGCTTGCGGATGCCCAGCTGCTGAAAAAAAATTTCATTCAGTTCATAGTCATAATTTTGCCCGGAATGAACCAGAACATGGTTTGTGTGCCGGTCCAGTTCATGAATCACCCGGCACAGCTTGATAATTTCCGGTCGCGTACCAATAAGTGTCACTACCTTCATTTATTCACTCCATGCATGTTATTTGTAGTGAGGATAAAAATCGGAATGGGCATCCACCCATTCTTTCATTTCCCGAACCATCTGTTCGTAAGAGGGAACAACAAAGGAAAAATCAGTCCTTTTGCTGCGCAGAGACTTGTCCAGTTTGAAATTGTCATCTTTGCGGATTGTAACGCTGTTATTGCGAAAATATTTATTGAAAAGGACGAGCAAGTCATATTTAGAAATGCTGACATTGTTGACCAGATTATACAGCCCGCACAGATTCTCTTTGATCGCCTGTTCCATTGCCCGTGCAAGGGTAATGGTTGTGACGCCTGTCCATAACGCACCGGTAAATCCATTGACGGTTCCTTTTTGTTTCATAAACCAGTTGAAAAGGCCGATGCCGTTTTCATTCAT
>MWDG01000254.1 GCA_002070455.1 Deltaproteobacteria bacterium ADurb.Bin151 | reverse complement strand
TGTTCCCGATTTCTTTTAATGTCTCTTGCGAGTTCGACATGAATCCTGAGAGGTTTTCCGTATTTGGCAATAATGCGATTAACCACCCGCCGCAGCTCGGTGAGGCTTCGGGTCACAACGGGGTTCCTTATGTCGAGGCCTGCGCCAAGCTGCGGGCTTAACCGGTCATTCCTGTGTAAGGGCGGGAGAAAATCCAGGCACAGATTGCGGGGATTGTCGTAAAGTTTTTTCTCGGCTGTTTTAAAAGAGGTCCCTTCCTTCATAAGAGGCAGTAGTTTGGTCATTGCTTTTTTTGAGAGAGACATATAGCCATTTTCAAACTGCAGCCGGGAAAACTTTTCAGCCTGGTCATCGTCCAGACCATATTTATTTTTGCCGAGTTTTCTGACAGACTCCGCTTTTTCACTGCCCATAATAAGGCTGATAATCTCATGGTGAAACGCATCATTGAAACTATGCCAGTTTTTTCCGAAGATTTTTAGCAGCCGTGCCTCGGTGACGTTTCCCGGAAGTTTTTTTTCTCCTCCTCGTTCCAGATTAAATTTTGTGTCCGGAGGAAGAGAAAGGCGTTTTATTATTTGCTCAAAAGTTACGGATTCCCGTTCATTCATATATTCAAAAAGAGACACCCGCTCATCGTTATTTAAAGGTCTGACGTCGCCATCTGCAAAATGAACTGTCAGGTCATTAATTTTTTGCAGTATCCGGAATTGCTGGCTTACGACAAGAGCTTTGGGTGCTCTTTTTTTGAATGGTTCCAGATCACAGTAGCCTACTGTGCCCGCCTGACTTTTTAACGGACGTTGATAAAAAATGGCCTTGTGTATGTTCCCACGGATGTTTTCATTGTTTAACTGAGGATGCCACCGGCTTTGTGCTTCCCAGATGAGGCTAAATTCTTCTTCGTACATGGAACGGGCAGTCCAGCGGCCACGTATGCGTTTTTCGTGCACCGGGTCAATATTGAAGAGATATTCGCCCAGTGTTCGCATATTTGCCTGTTTGATTTTTTGAGCAAGATCGGAGATGTCTTTTTTGACAGGTCCTGTTTCCTTGTCATTGCTGTCCATTTTTCTGTTGCTTAAAAAACCCCGGCGTTGTGCGAGATGATAGAGTGCTCTGCCTGTAGCATGCAGCGGCATCTTTTCGTCCAGTGCCTTTGCGCGCAAATAATAGGGAAACTCACGAAGACCAGCGGCACAGTTCAGTGCAATGCCCTGCTCAGCATAGTGGTTGCGAAGTTCACTGTCCAATTGAAGGAAAAAAGCATGGCGGTCACTGCCGGTTTTTAATTCTCCTTCCGGCAAGAGACCATGTTCCTGAAGTACCAATGCAAGGGTACGAAGTCGCCGTGACTGC
>MWDG01000253.1 GCA_002070455.1 Deltaproteobacteria bacterium ADurb.Bin151 | reverse complement strand
CAAAGCATAGAAGGGATGATCATCATCTCTTGCCGCAGGTCTCGCTACGGTGGGCAGCAGATTTTTAATTCTCATCATCATTTCCTCCTTTCTTCTGGTCTGTCAGGGAATGTCACCCTGCGCCTGCTGAAGTGTCCTGGTTCGACAAGCAATGTCACCATGAGCTCGTCGAATGGTCACCATGACACCTTTCACTCATTGCCTATGGTCCGTAGGGAACGGTCGCGACCGTTCCCTACAACCTACAACCTTCAGCCTTCAGCCTTTAGCCTTCAGCCTACAGCCTTCAGCCTACAGCCTACAGCCTACAGCCTACAGCCTACAGCCTTCAGCCTTCAGCCTTTAGCCTTTAGCCTTTAGCCTACAGCCTTCAGCCTTCAGCCTTCAGCCTTCAGCCTTTCTTACGCCGCTTTGATCGCGATCTTTTTCGGTTTCACTTCTTCCGCCTTCGGCAGCTCCAGTCTCAGAACGCCGTTCTTGACGGTCGCGACGATTTTATCGCGGTCGATTTGATCCGACAGCGTGAACACCCTTTCATAGTCGCCGATTTCATACTCGGAGTACATCATCGCCGCGTCCTTGACCTGTCCGTTTTCAACACGCCCCGTGATGGTCAGAACATTTTTCTCGAGTTCGATATCCACCGTCTTTTCGTCGACGCCCGGCATGTCGGCCAGTAAAAACAGGGAGTCTTTATTTTCATAAATGTCGACGCGCGGCACGAACGTTTTGACGTTGCGAATGCGCTCCGCGGCGGATACGTTTTCTGTTTTCTGAATATCTTTTTCTAACATGGGATCAGACCTCCTTTCCGCTATTGAATCTTGATTTTCTTGGGTAAATCTTCTTTTGCCCTGGGAAGCACAACGGCCAGGATGCCCTTTTCGTAACGAGCCTCGACGGCCTGCGCGTCGATCTGGAAGGGCAGCTGAATATTGCGTTTGAAGCTGCCGATGCCTCTTTCCTGACGCAGGTAGGTTCCGTCTGCGGCAGGGGGTTCCTGAAGCGCCGCGCCGGAAATGGCCACTGTGTCTCCGGAAACGGAAATGTCCAACTTTTCAGGATCAATTCCGGGCAGTTCCGCCGTAATCACCGCAGAACCTTTTTTATCCCAGATGTTGACGGCGGGATACTCCTGTGGTGACTTTTGTCCCATATTGGAAAAAAGCCGGTTCATTTCCCGCTGCAGGTTCAACATTTCCGGCATCGTTTCTGATAACCTTCGAAATCTCCATAAATTCGGTGTGAACATAAACTTTCCTCCTTTCCTTCATTAATTTTATATAAGTCTTTGCTCTTATTGCCTATTTTGCTCTTCAAGCCTCAATATATGAATGAAAAATTTGTTGTCAAGGGGGCT
>MWDG01000252.1 GCA_002070455.1 Deltaproteobacteria bacterium ADurb.Bin151 | reverse complement strand
GATTGGTCCTGATGATTTGAAAAAGTGACGTTCCGTTGCGCACAAAATCTCCAACGGAAACTTTCTTCTCTTTGATCGACGCAACAATGGGTGAATAAATTTTTGTCCGGGAAAGTTTTTCCCTTGAGATGGACAACGTGGCCCTCGCCTTTTCCAGGTCGGCTTCCGCCAGAGCGACTTTTGTGGATATATCATCGAACTGCTGTTTGGTGATCAGTTCTTCCTGATACAGTGCATGGAGCCGTTTAAACGACCTTCTGGCATTGACCTGCTGCGCCTCGGCCTGCCGCAGGGCCGCTTCAGACCGACGGACGTCCAGCACGTAATCCGTATCGTTGATTTCAGCCAGAAGGGTCCCCGCGCTGACATTCGTTCCCTCATCAACATAGATCTTTCTCACAATTCCATCCACTTCCGTGGTGACCAGAACCTCCTCGTCCGGTTTGAGCGTCCCGGTCGTTTCCAGGTAAGGCTGAACCCTTCTGGTTTCAGCAGACCAGACACGAACATTCACCAGTCTTTCTGGTTCTGCCTTTTCCTTCGAGCAGGAGGCGAACGACAAACCGACAACCGTTATCATCATCATCATGAGCAGTGCTTTAAGCACCGGACGGCTGACGAATATTGTTGTGATGTTATAAACCATGGCTTTTTTGATAATCATGAACATTCAACCTCCTGAGGATGAGCCATTGAAACTATTTTTCGCGGCCTGCAGCAACAAACTGAAGCAGCGTACCACTGGATTTTCTGACTTTCAAATGGGCAAGCTGATAGGCGTATAGAGCTTCCGCAACATTTTTTTCTGAGTTGAGCAGCAGGGAATTGGCATCCATTACATCCAGACTGGTTGCCAGGCCGTTATCATACTGTCTCAGAACAGCGTTAAAATTGTCCTGGGCAAAAACATGCTGATCTTCGAGATACTTCAGGGCGCCTCTCTGTGTTTCCAGGTCCAGGCAGGCTCCGCGCAACTCAATATCCGCCGTCTTCTTTAAATCATCATAGGCCAGGCGGGCCTGGCGTTCCTTGGCCAAGGCCTCTCTAAGTTCGGCCACCCTGAGCCCGCCTTCGAAAAAGGGAAAATTTAAAGACGCGCCCGCCAGAACACTTTCCCGGTTGAGTGTTGCCGTCGGCGGATTCTGGTCCGAACCGTTGTAGACGGCAAAAAGCCCCACACTGGGCCAGAAGGCACCACGAACATATTTGATGTTTTGCCTTGCTATTTTTGCCTGTGTTTCATAACTTTTCAGATCAGCCCTTGTATCCGCAATTGTTTTCCGCAATTCATCAAATGAATCGGGATCCGGATACAAACTTTCCTGATGCTTCAGACGGAAATTTTCCTCGATCCCCGTCAGTCGGATCAGGGCGGCA
>MWDG01000251.1 GCA_002070455.1 Deltaproteobacteria bacterium ADurb.Bin151 | reverse complement strand
CCGGATTGTCGGCAACATCGAAGATCCGCCTGCTTTGCGTTTTTCCGATGATTTAAAAGAAGAGGACCAGCGCCGACATCTACCGGTTATTCATTGTCGGGAATGCGGCGCAATGGGCTGGGGAGGAACGAAACGAGAGCAGGATCAGGATATCAATCCGGATTTGCAGCACTTCTATTCTTCTTTCTTCCGCTACAGCCCTACAGTTGTTGTTCTCTTTCCGGACGACACAAAAGTAGACGCAGACGGTCAGAATGAATTTGGCTGGATTTTATGCGGCAATTGCCTACATGTCACGATGGGTAAGCACATCAAAGATGCTTGCCCCGCCTGCGGCGGCAAAGACCACTTGATTTCTGTCTTTATGCCGCGCTTAAGACGACAGAAGGAAAATAAAGTTGTCGGAAGCCATGATTGTCCATATTGTCAGGGCTATAACAGTCTGACAATCCTCGGATCACGCGCCGCCAGTCTCACCAGTGTTGTGATTAGTCAACTTTATGCGTCAACATTCAACAATGATAAAAAGCTCCTAACCTTTTCCGATTCCGTCCAGGATGCCGCGCATCGGGCAGGTTTTTTTGCCGCCCGGACGTATCGTTTCAATCTGCGAGGGGCGATTCAGAAATTCATTGCCCAACAAGCGTCGGAACTACCACTAACGGAAATTCCAGATGAATTTGTGAATTTCTGGCTGACGGAACTTGGCATCGAACGTTTTATCGCCACATTTCTACCGCCGGATATGGCCTGGTTCGATGACTACGATATGATGGTGAAGACAGGGGAATTGCCGGAAAGCTCAACCCTTCTTGACGATCTGAAACGACGCATCGGATGGGAGATTCTCTGTGAATACGGATTTAACAGCCGCATCGGGCGCACACTGGAAAAAACGGGGTCGTCTGTGGCTTTTGTGCAAGGTGAAAAGCTCCGGATTGCGGCGACTGAGCTTTGTGAAACGCTTAGGAATGAAATCGGAATTTTAAGGGAACTGGATCAAAATATCGTTTCAAAATTTTTGGCCGGTATTCTGAATCAGATGAGGACAAAAGGCGCGTTTTTCCACCCTGCATTAGAGACTTACATAGAAGGTTGGGGCAACACTTTTATCATCAATAAAACATTACACTGGATGCCAAGTTACGGCAGGTTTTCCAGAACACCGTCATTTTTGACGAAAAAGCGGGGGACGCGATTTGACGTCCTCTTAAGTTCCGGCCGGTCAACGCTTACATGGTATGAGGACTGGCTGCGCAAATGTCTTGGATCGATTCATCCTCAACTTATAGAATACCGTGAAGCCATCTTCACGCATGTAATCACGGCCCTTATGAACACCGGCATATTCAATGAACGTCAGGTTAAGGGATTTCCCGTTTGGGGCATGAACGCGGATCATTT
>MWDG01000250.1 GCA_002070455.1 Deltaproteobacteria bacterium ADurb.Bin151 | reverse complement strand
AAAGTTCTGCAAAAAGAAAAAGTCATGGTAAATTAGTTTAGCGACAAACTAAGGCAAAGGAGCCCAATACCATGACCAGAGAAAAGATAGCGTCGAAATTGCCGGAAGTCAAAGAATTGTTCAACGGGAATGAAGATTTCCTGAAAGATCTGGTAAAAAAAGCAGTACAGGATATCCTTGAGTCGGAAATGAGCAACTTCCTTGGAGCCGAGAATTACGAGCGGACCGGCGAGCGGCGAGGATACCGCGCCGGTTATTACAGGCGCAGCCTTCGTACTCGCATTGGTTCGATTGAGTTGCGTGTGCCGCAAGACCGTGACGGTCAGTTCAAAACGGAAATATTCGACCGTTATCA
Source organism: Deltaproteobacteria bacterium ADurb.Bin151 (assembly GCA_002070455.1). Classification (GTDB taxonomy): domain Bacteria; phylum Desulfobacterota; class Syntrophia; order Syntrophales; family Smithellaceae; genus UBA8904. The sequence continues at coordinate 1,050 of MWDG01000250.1, read as the reverse complement.
GCGGAGCGAAAAGGCCCTGATGTGTGCAATGATGTCGATGTATATCGAAGGGGTTTCCACTCGCAAAGTAAGTCGCGTGACGGAAGAGCTTTGCGGAACCAGTTTCAGTGCGGCCACGGTGAGCAGTTTGAGCAAAAAGTTGGATGAAAGCCTGAAGAATTTTGCCTCCCGGCATCTGGAGGAAGCCTATCCGTACTTGATTTTGGATGCGAGATATGAACGGGTACGCCTGAATGGGACCGTTCAGATGCAGGCCGTTCTGATTGCCCTGGGAATCGACTGGGACGGCAGGCGTGAAGTGCTGGCTGTCGAACTGGCAAATCGGGAAAGTACACATTCTTGGCATGAGTTTATTGTACGCCTCAAAGAGCGCGGTTTGCATGGGGTTGAATTCGTTGTAAGTGACGATCATTGCGGGATACGCAAAGCAGTATCTGAAGTCCTTACGGAAGCGGCTTGGCAGCGCTGTTATGTTCATTTCCTGCGAAATGCGTTGAATTATCTGCCGAGAAAGGCCGATCCGGACTGCTTGACCGAGTTACGTTGGATTTATGATCGGCACAACATTGGAGAAGCCCATCGAGACTTAGCCACATGGCTGCGCAAGTGGCAGGATCAATATCCGAAGCTCTGCATATGGGTAGAAGAGAATATTGAAGAGACATTAAGCTTTTACCGGCTTCCCAAAGCACATCATAAACATTTAAAATCGACCAACATGCTCGAGCGGCTCAATGAGGAAGTCAAGCGTAGAACACTCATTGTTCGAATCTTCCCCAACGAAGAAAGTTGTTTGCGACTGGTCAGAGCGTTGGCTGTCGAAATCCATGAGGAATGGATGGAGGCAACACGCTACCTCAACATGGACGAACTCAAAGAACACAAAAAGGAACTTAACATGCAGGAGAAAAAGAGTGATGTGGCGTGAACTTCCGCCTTCGGCGGTTCCGACACAGAAACGTTGCCTTTTTTCAAAAGACAACATTTCCGTGTCGGCTTAAGTGAAGGTTTTCATGACTTTTTAATTTGCAGAACTTGACAAACACAATC
>MWDG01000249.1 GCA_002070455.1 Deltaproteobacteria bacterium ADurb.Bin151 | reverse complement strand
ATGGATCCCGATTTTGACTGGGATGCTTACGAAAAAGGCGACCTGATTGGCGATGGCAATGTCAGGGAAAAACTGGTCGATGCTTACGACAAAACCCTGAACACCGTCAAGGAAAAGGAAGTGATCATTGGAAAAGTGATCGGAATGAACAAACGCGAAGTGGTGGTTAACATCGGATTTAAGTCTGACGGCATCATTTCTCTGAACGAATTCCGCTACAACCCCGACCTCAAAATCGGCGACGAGGTGGAAGTGTACATCGAATCGCAAGAGGACAAAAAAGGCCAATTGGTTCTTTCGCACAAAAAAGCGCGCGCAGCCCGCAGTTGGGACAATGTGAACGCAGCGCTCGAAAACGACGAAATTGTGAAGGGTTACATAAAATGCCGCACCAAGGGCGGTATGATTGTCGATGTGTTTGGTATCGAGGCTTTCCTGCCCGGATCGCAAATTGACGTTAAACCCATTCGCGACTATGACGTATTCGTAGGTAAAACAATGGAATTCAAGGTTATCAAAATCAACCAGGAATTCAAGAACGTGGTTGTTTCTCACAAGGCTCTTATCGAAGCCGAACTGGAACAACAGAAAAAAGAAATTATCTCCAAGCTCGAAAAAGGCCAGGTGCTCGAAGGAACCGTCAAGAATATCACTTCGTACGGTGTATTTATCGACCTGGGCGGCGTAGACGGCCTGATCCACATTACCGACCTGAGCTGGGGCCGCGTGAGCGATCCCCGCGAAGTAGTGGAACCCGATCAGAAAGTCAACGTTGTGATTATGGACTTTGACGAAGACAAGAGACGTATTGCCCTGGGAATGAAGCAACTTACTCCTCATCCCTGGGATTCGCTCGATCCCGATCTCAAGATTGGCGACAAAGTAACCGGCAAAGTAGTAGTGATGGCCGATTACGGAAGTTTCGTAGAAATTGCTCCGGGAGTAGAAGGCCTTATCCACGTATCGGAAATGAGCTGGTCGCAGCATTTGCGTAGTGCTCAGGACTTTATGTCCGTCGGCGACGAAGTGGAAGCCGTCATCCTGACCCTGAGCCGCGAAGAACGCAAAATGTCGCTGGGTATCAAACAACTCAAACCCGATCCCTGGCTGGATATCGAAAACAAATACGCTGTTGGCAGCCAGCACACAGCACGGGTACGCAACTTTACCAACTTCGGCGTATTCGTAGAAATCGAAGAAGGTGTGGACGGACTTATCCACATCAGCGACCTGAGCTGGACCAAAAAGATCAAACATCCCGCTGAATTCACTCAGATCGGTGCCAACATCGAAGTAGTAGTACTCGAAATCGACAAAGAAAATCGTCGTCTGAGCCTCGGCCACAAGCAACTTGAAGAAAATCCCTGGGAAGTATTCGAAAGCGTATTCATGGTGGACAGCGTACACGAAGGCATCATTATAGAAATGATGGAAAAGGGTGCTGTTGTT
>MWDG01000248.1 GCA_002070455.1 Deltaproteobacteria bacterium ADurb.Bin151 | reverse complement strand
GGGCAGTAGGTGAAGAAGAGAACAGCCATGAGATGATGATTGTCCAGGGGAGGAACGGTCTGTTCAATGGATATCAGGTTGTCGTGTAAAAATTCGATAAAATGGGAACGGCGCACGTCATTGGCCGCCAGTCGTAAAAAAATTTTTTCTTTCGGTTTAATCTCCAGCGTCATGAGTCTTCATCCTCTTGAACAAATTCAATAAATTCCAGCAGTCAAACAGAAAGCGGCCCGTGCCCCCGGGCAGGGATGTTATGCTATATGAATCTAAAAAATACTTAAAGAAAAAGTTACTTTATGTCAAGATTTATAAAATAAAACTCTTGGGGCTTGATTATGTTCACAAAATATAATACGAATCCGCCACGGTGTAAAATATTATCAAAAATAAATATACGTTAAATTTTTCAGGAGGAATGGAATGTCCAGAAGAGTCAACTCAGAATTGCTGAAAATCGATCGCCGCATCATTTCCAGAAAGTTGCTGGCCGGAGAATTGTCGGAAAAAGATTTAGCAGGGCTTTTGAAAAAGCTTCCGGACGTGTCGGAAAATGCCGAGGAGATTGTGGCTCCTTCCAATGAAAAATAATTGATATGCTGATTGATTCCCATGCCCACCTGGAGATGAAAGAATTTGATTCCGACCGCTCTGACGTCATTGAACGGGCCGGGCAAGCGGGGGTTGATGTCATTGTCACCGTGGGGACCAATCTGCGCTTGAGCCGCAAAGCGCTCTCCATTGCCCGTCAATACAAAAATATCTATGCGACGGTGGGGATTCATCCGCATGATGTCGCGAAGGCAGATGAAAAAACTCTTGATGAACTGAAGCTTCTTGCGGAAGATCCCAGGGTTGTTGCCTACGGTGAAATCGGGTTGGATTATTATCGCAATATCTCTCCCCGGGAGAAACAGAAAGAAATGTTTGGCCACCAGCTTTCACTGGCCCTGGAGCTGAAACTCCCCGTGGTCATTCACGACCGCGACGCCCATGAAGATACGCTGAGTATGGTGAAAGATTCCGGTGTCCGGCGAGGTGTTTTTCATTGTTTTTCCGGAGACGATGTCATGGCCAGGCAGTGTATTGACCTTGGATTTTATATTTCCGTTCCGGGTGTTGTTACTTTTGATAAGTCCACAGTGCTTCACGAGGTTGTCCGTCAGGTGCCGCTCGACGCTATCCTTCTGGAAACCGATTGTCCCTATCTTGCCCCTGTTCCTTTCCGCGGCAAAAGAAACGAGCCGTCCTTCATTGTTCACACGGCAAAGAAAGTTGCCGCAATCAAGGGGAGGAAGTGGGAAGAAGTTGCACAGGTGGCAGCTCAAAACGCCCGGAAACTTTTTGGTATTATCGAATCCCATGCCGATCGGGGTGCGGCATTTTGAAAAATTCATAAAGATACAAATTATGGCGCATAAAAACGATCAACCATTGAAGAAAGCGGTCGTCCTGCTTTCCGGCGGTATTGATTCCACTACAACGCT
>MWDG01000247.1 GCA_002070455.1 Deltaproteobacteria bacterium ADurb.Bin151 | reverse complement strand
TGCGGCAATACCCAGGCCCGGCCATGATGGCGGATATCGGTGATCGTGCAGTTTCTTTCCTGCTGGAGTTCTTCGCGTCTGCGTTCAAGCCGTCCGCTTAACTCAAACAGGCGGTCTTCGGTGGTTTTTATGTTGGCCGCAAGGGGCTGGCTGGTATCCCCGTTTTGCTGCGCTTCCAGCAATTCCGCCATGCGCAGGTTCTGGCGGTTGATCAGTTCATTAAGGCTGATTTCCATGTGGCGGGAAATAATTTCGGTTTCCTTTTCCCGCTGTATGCGCACTTCATCAAGCAGCGGATTCAGTGCTTTTTGAATCAAGGTGTTTTCAACCGCGTCTCTTTTCGGCAGGGCGGTATCATCAGGGATTTCGTGTATTCCTTTTGCAGGTGATAAATCAAGAAAAATGGTTGGCTGGCGTATGCTCATGATGCCGGTCATATCCGTTTCGACGACAAAGAGCTTCTCATGCAAAGCATTGCCCCGTCCATCACGAATAGACGCCGAAAAAACATCCAGCCGATACGGGTTTTGCTGATGCAGATCATAAAATACTGAACCTTGTTTTAAATCATGCTGAACTCTTTCCGTGATGTCTTCACGTACACATTCAAATAGCGGGTGTCCGGGCGTCACCCATTCAAATGTCGGATCTGTGGTCAGCAATTGCTTATCAAAAACGATCTGTTTGTATTCTTTCCCCAGTTTGCCGCAGCGCGGCTCCAGTTGTTCGCCGATCTGCCAGAGGTTTCTTGGAATGCGTCCAACGCGGTATACGTGTTTGTCCTTCGCAATCTCTTTGGGGTGGATTCCGGCATGCGGCGCCGCACTGGTAAAGAAATCTTCAATCACTTCCGGCACAAGACGCCGTTCTTTGGCCTCTGCGGATTTGCCGACAATCGCGGAAAGGTTCAATTCTTTCTTGGCAAGCCCTTCCAGGGTTGAATTGGTAATCTGCTTGAAGCGGTTTGTGTCTATATCATGGATAATCCGGTTTTTGATGACATCTTCCGTCAGGTTGTGGGCATACATATCCCGCAGCATGCGCTCCAGCAAGTTGGCGGGGAAAACGTCTCCCAAGACATTGAATATCTTTCCCGTCCGTTGCGGGTCAAGATCATCTTCAATCTTCTGCATCCGCTCGAACAGTTTTTGCAGCACACGGCCTTCACGGGTATTGGTGGTGACAAAGTTAAAGATGAGACAATCCTTTTCCTGTCCGTAACGGTGGATGCGTCCCATGCGCTGTTCAAGACGCACCGGGTTCCACGGAATGTCATAATTGATCATGAACCAGCAGAATTGAAGGTTGATGCCTTCTCCGGCGGCTTCGGTGGCAACCAGCACCTGGCATTCTTCTTTGAATTCCCGTTCGGCATAAATTCTTGTGCCGGGTGTGTCCCTGTCACCGATTTTCATCCCGCCGTGGATCTGGGTGACTTCAAGCTTCCAGTCCCGCAGTTTTGCGACCAGAAAATCAAGGGTGTCCTTGTGTTC
>MWDG01000246.1 GCA_002070455.1 Deltaproteobacteria bacterium ADurb.Bin151 | reverse complement strand
GGTTCTGAACACGCATTAGTGTAAATGGAATAATCCACCAAGTTTTTGTTAATACTTTTACTGCGGCACAATCGGGGCAACGCTGAGGAGCGCCCCCACGATTGCTGCGGCTTATATGGTGGAAACGGCGGGCTGAAAATGCTTGCCGTTTTTCGTTTCACCGGTTAGCCCCGAGCGTATAAACCTCGGGAGTTTGAGGGCAGCGCCCTCAAGGATCAGGCTGCGAACCTGTCCGCAAAGAATATCATAATCTGACTATAGGCAAAGGCCCAGTCCCGCGCCGGCTGTGTCCACTTTTTTGCCACTTCCCGAACCGACAGGAACACCACCTTCCGAATTGAATCGTCAGTGGGAAAAATCGCCTTCGCCTTCGTAAATTTCCGCACCATCCGGTGGTACGCCTCCACTGCGTTGGTGGTGTAAATCAAATGCCGGATCTGCTCGGGGAACTCAAAAAACGTGGTGAGTTCTGCCCAATTCGCATCCCATGACCGCAAAATTGACGGGTACTTCTTATCCCATTTTTCCCTGAATTCCTCCTTTGCATACTCCGCGTCGTCCAGATTTACCGCGCCGTAGATTTTTTTCAAATCGGCGCAGATTTCCTTTCTGTCTGTGTAGCGCACAAATTTCGTGGAATTACGGATTTGATGAACCACGCAAAGTTGCTGTTTTGTTTTCGGAAACACTGCGTTTATCGCTTCGCCAAGTCCTTTCAGGTTGTCGTGGCAGGCAATGAAAATGTCGGTCGCGCCGCGCTTTTTCAGATCTGAGCAGATTGAGGCGTAAAAGCTCGCACCCTCGTTTTCACTAATCCAAATCCCCAAAATATCCTTCTGCCCATTCATGTCAATTCCCAAAACCGAATAGACGCATTTGTTGATAATCTGACTGTCCTTGCGGCTTTTGAACACGATTCCGTCAAAGTAGATGATCGGGTAAATCGTTTCAAGCGGACGGTTTTGCCACTCGTTTACCTCCGGCAGAATTTTGTCAGTAATTTTTGAAATCAGCGTTTGCCCGATTTCCGCGCCATAAATTTCCCGCAGGTTGTCCTCAATATCCCGTTGGCTCATGCCTTTTGCGTACATTGCCATGATTTTTTGCTCAATTTCGTCCGTGCGTGTCTGACGCTTTTCAAGGATTTTCGGCTCAAATTCGCCGTTGCGATCGCGCGGCACGGCGATTTCGCTCTCACCATAATCACTGATGACGGTCTTGTGGTTATATCCGTTGCGGCTGTTGCCGGAATTGTTGCCTTCTGCGCTGTTCTTTTCATATCCCAAATGCTCGTCCATCTCGGCTTCAAGCATTTGCTCAAGCGTTCCGGCGAACAGCCGTTTTAACTTCGACTGAATATCGCCCGTGCTTTGGCAATCCCGCATCAGCAGGTTCATCAGTTCCATTTCTTGCTCCGTAAGTGCGTTCCTTGTTGTTTTCATCTCATAACCTCCTCATTTTTATATGGAGATTATTGCCATTTACACGCGCGAATATTCAGCCTC
>MWDG01000245.1 GCA_002070455.1 Deltaproteobacteria bacterium ADurb.Bin151 | reverse complement strand
GGAGCAACAGCGACTGAAGCAATCTCCTAAGTAGCCGAATACACGAGATTGCCACGACGCCTGAGAGGCGTCTCGAAATGACCAGTTTGTACCACCTCCCGCTCCCCCCTCTATGAGTGGGACAAGAAAGGTAAGATTAATTATTTAAACACTTAATTGCCTGGGTCCGGTCTAATAAGTCTGGATTCCCGCTTTCGCGGGAATGACTTGTGTTGATACTATTATGAGACCATAAATAATATTGTTTTGTTGACAGCCGAATACATTTTCCCTATATTCGTTTGAATTTTAAATGACTTGCCCGCTGAAGAAGGGAAATAATCAGGGAGTAAGATAATGAAAAAAAGATGGATTGCCGCCGGGCTTCTCCTTTTTGGAGGTGTGCTATCGGTAATTTCCTATTATTTCTGGGACGTTCCACTGATGCGTTATTGTCAGGGATTGAACCCAACGATTGTGGCTGCCGCTGAAATCATCACCCAGGCCGGCGATTCTCTATGGTATTTCATTTTACTGGTGCCTGCTTTTATTTTTATCCGTTTTGTGTGGAAAAATGAGCGATGGTCGGCAAAAATTCTTTATCTGATATTGTGCATCGCTCTATCCGGTATTTTAAATACAGGGATCAAGTGGTTGACTGGAAGGAACCGGCCGATTAACCTCATTGAGGATGGTGTGTTCGGATTTGATTTTTTTCGAATCATGTACCTGTATGAAACCACCTCTTTCCCTTCGGGGCACACGGTGACAGCCTTTGCCCTGGCAGCGGCTGTCAGTTTTTTATATCCGAAGTTTAGTGTCCCTGCCTTTTTCATTGCGGCAGCGATTGGTTTGAGCCGCGTCGTTTTGACGGCTCACTACTTGAGCGACGTGATTGCAGGTGCTGTCGTCGGTGTGATCTGTTCGCTGGGGGTTAAATATCTGTTTGACAGATTCTATATTGAGCTCAATGAGAGCGTTTAAAGATATGATGAAAAAAAGATATATTCTGTTTTTAATACCCTTCATCCTCTATGTTGCGCTGCTGGGCGTCATGCCGCAAATGGAGCCGGATGAAGCCCGCTACAGCCTGATCGCCAGCGCGATGAACGAGACGGGGAACTATGTCACTCCCCATATCAAAAATACCATTTACCTGGAAAAACCACCCCTGGCTTCCTGGGTGACAGCAATATTTTTTAAACTATTCGGGGAGAACGACTTTTCCGCGCGATTGTTTGCTGCGGTTTGCGCGTGGGGCTGTATCCTGCTGACATTTTTTATCGGGCGGCACTTTCGCGATGAAAAGACCGGCCTTTATGCCGCCGCCATTCTGACGATTTCCGTATTCCCGTTTATTCTCGGCAGAATCAACATTCTGGATATGCCCCTGACTTTATTTGTGTGTCTTGCCATCTGGATTGGATACTTGTCATTGGTCACAGAAAAAAAGCGGTACCTTTCCTATCTGTTTTATTTTGCCTGCGCCCTGGCATTTTTGACAAAGGGAATTATCGGAGTGGTTTTTCCTTTTGCCATTCTTGTGATCTGGTTCG
>MWDG01000244.1 GCA_002070455.1 Deltaproteobacteria bacterium ADurb.Bin151 | reverse complement strand
GGCGCACTGGCCACCCCCGCAAAGAAAGATGCCATGCCCACAACCACAAAGGCTTCCGGTTGCGCCACGATATTCGGATAAAAATAATGAGCAGAATATCCCACCGTGCCTCCAATCATCCCTCCGATGAACAGTGTGGGACCGAAAATACCGCCGGAGCCACCGGATGATATCGTAAAACTGGTGGCAATGATTTTGGCCAACGCAATCGCAATCATGATTCCGATACTAAGTTTCCCCAGAATAGCCAGCTGGATCCAACCCCAGCCGTCACCGTAAACCTGGGGAAAGACAAGACCGATGCATCCCACAACCAGACCGCCCAGTGCCGGTTTAACGTAGCGGGGGATCTTCAGAGGCTGGAAAATGCGCTCTCTCACGCCGTAAAATACCTTGATGAAAAAAATCCCGGCGGGCACACAGATCAGTCCCAGAAGCACATAAAAGATCAGCTCGCGGGGATTGGAAAATGTATACTCCGGAAAAAAGAAAATCGGCGTATTGCCGAAGAAATATGTAAAAATGATATAGGCGGTAATGGAGCTGACCACCGTGGGCACAAGGGCTTCTGTTTCCATGTCTTCCTTGTAAAGGATTTCAATGGCCGTGAGCGCGCCGCCCAAAGGAGCACGGAAAATCGCCGACAGACCACCTCCGCAGCCTGCCAGGAGAAGGATACGACGCTCGCGGTCACTCAGTCTTAAAAGACGTGCGATCGCCGAACCGATACCGGCGCCGATCTGGGCGATCGGGCCTTCCCTTCCCGCGCTTCCGCCGCTGGACAGCGTGATAATGGACGCCAGTCCCTTGATGAAGGGCACGCGTGTCCGGATGCGTCCTTTTTTATTGTGAAACGCGTCAATCATGGCGTCTGTACCATGGCCTTCCGTTTCCGGCGCAAAACGATAGACGAGCAAACCGCTGATCAAACCTCCTATCGCTGGCAGCAGGAAAAAGACCAGCGGACGGAATTGCATCACGCCTGCGGCTTCGAAGATCTGTTCACCCGCAGGTGCCGGAACGGCATAACCCGCCAGCAGATGAAAGCAAAGATGACGGCCCGCCTGCAGCAGATAATAGAAAGCCGAAGCCCCCAGTCCCGACACAATACCGACCAAAAGGCCAAACACCAGCCAGCGCGTGATATTTTCCAGAAAGAAACTTCGCATCCAGCGGATGATTTGTTTTATTTTATGGAAAACCATCAAATCACCTGATGGGAGAGAACCCTGTTATCCTGTGTATATTTGCGGTAACTTAACCTGAATTATCCGCGGATGCAAACGAAAAGTCTGATAAATTCGCCGCCAGGGATTTTTTCATATCCAAATGACTGTTTCGTGACAACCATCCACCTGTTCCCGCGGTCATTAATCCATATTGACATCGATATTCAATTTTCCTATAGTCCCGCAGGTTTCTACACCAAGTCGCACTCAAAGGATAACGCGGCGGCAAGGAGGAGGCTCCGCAGGCGTATTATTGATACGTTGAGGAAGCCGACGACGATGCCAACAAAGTTAGCCAAAGACCGGATGCGCATTCTTCAAGGAAGCGCAAAAAGAAACTATTC
>MWDG01000243.1 GCA_002070455.1 Deltaproteobacteria bacterium ADurb.Bin151 | reverse complement strand
CCGTGTCGCCCTGTGCCGCCTGCTTCTGCAAAAACCCGACATTCTGCTTCTGGACGAACCCACCAACCATCTGGATGCCGAATCCGTCGCCTGGCTGGAACATCACCTGCAAAAATACGAAGGCACCATCATTGCCGTTACACACGACCGCTACTTTCTTGACAATGTCGCCGGGTGGATTCTGGAGCTCGACCGCGGTCAGGGCATTCCCTGGCAGGGCAACTATTCCTCATGGCTTGAGCAAAAACAAAACCGCCTGAAAAATGAAGAAAAAACGGAAGGCGCCAGAATCAAAACCCTGGAGCGCGAACTGGAATGGATTCGCATGTCGCCCAAAGGCAGGCACGCCAAATCCAAGGCGCGCATCAACGCTTATGAAGAGTTGCTGGGTAAAAATCTGGAAAAGGAATCCGGCACACGCGAAATCTTTATCGCACCCGGACCCCGTCTGGGCGATCTGGTGATCGAAGCGCAAAGCGTCAATAAGGCGTTCGGCGAAAAACTGCTGGTTGAGGGGATGACTTTTTCGCTGCCGCCCGGCGGCATTGTCGGCGTGATCGGCCCCAACGGCGCCGGCAAGACCACGTTGTTTCGCATGATTACCGGCCAGGAAAAACCGGATGCCGGAACTATCCGTATCGGTGAAACCGTCAAGCCGGCCTATGTGGATCAGAGCCGTGACGCGCTGGACCCGGATAAAAATATATGGGAGATCGCAGCCTTATCAACACATGAAAACTATAGAAGAAAGCATATTGGGGAATCTCTTGTAAAATTTGCAACAAACAAGTTACTCAAAGAACAACTAATACCAAGATATCATGTGCATGCAAAAAATATAGCAAGTTATAATCTTGCAATAAAATGTGGTTATGAACCGTTTTTAAGTTTTAATCACTATAAATATGAAAAAAAAACCTAACAACTGCTTCAACCTCATATGATGAGACCTCTGTCAATATGTAAAAAAAGAAAAGCAAGGAAAAAGCTGGCAGAATTAAACGGCTTGACCACCCTCATATTCGTGGATTGGATACCAAAAGGTCAATGGTCCGCCTGGAAAAGTCCGTCCTCCCTGAGAATAGGAATCAGAAACGCGTAAACGAATCTGTCCTCACGGTTGAATCGACGATGACTTAGATAGCGTAATCGCCAGCTTTACTCCCTGCAGAAAAACCAAAAGCAATTAGGTAATATTATTAGTCATCATACCCCAAATAAAACAGGCCATTTCACGAGCAGCAGCCGTGGTAGCTTTGTTGATATGTACACCTCGAAAAATCATCGAGCTTCGTTTCCTCTTAATACGTTCCACGGCTTTATCAGCATACGCAACGATTAACGGATCCATATTTTTTTGCCTTGCTAAAAGCCGCAAGGACTTTTTACCGCATATTTGAGAATGACTCATAGATTGAGCGGATTCAATTAACAGGCGCCTGAGATTTTTATTGCCCGTTTTCGTAATACCAAGGGATTGAGAAGAAAGACCGCTTTTATGAATACCTGGACATAGACCAAGGTAATTGGAGAAATAGACAGCTTTTTGAAATCTGTTAAAGTCGCCAATTTCAGAAATAAAACTGACAGCGGTAAGCGTGCTG
>MWDG01000242.1 GCA_002070455.1 Deltaproteobacteria bacterium ADurb.Bin151 | reverse complement strand
ACTATTTTTCTTCCATTGCCCGCAGCCGAATACCTGCCCCCACCATCCGCAAGATTTGCATTATTACCATTGCGTAGAGGATCATTTTGAAACCTTGATAAAGTGCTATGATCAAAAATTTTCACACTTTTTTCTTTGACTTATCCTCCCGCTTGAGTGTAATTTGATCAAAAATTTTCAATGTCAAAAAGCATCATGGACATGCCATGAAACTATCCGTCGTAATCCCTTGTTATAACGAAGCAAATACCATTGAGAACCTCATTGACGCAGTGTTGAGCGCGCCCTATCCCGACAAAGAAATCATCATCGTGGACGATGACTCTTCCGATGGAACCAGGCAGATCCTTCAAAACAAAATCGCGGCCAAAGTCAGTCGGATTATTTATCAGCCCAAGAATCAGGGCAAGGGCGCTGCCTTACGGGAAGGCATCAAAGCGGCCACGGGCGATGTCATTATTATTCAGGACGCCGATCTGGAGTATGATCCCGCAGAGTACCCCAAAATCCTGGAACCGATCATCAACAATAAGGCTGACGTCGTGTTCGGTTCGCGCTTCATGGGCGGAGAGCCCCATCGGGTTGTCTATTTCTGGCATCGGGTGGGGAACGGATTGATTACCCTGCTGTCCAACATGCTGACGAATCTTAATCTGACCGACATCGAGACCTGTTACAAAGCGTTCCGACGGGAAATCATTCAGTCAATAACCATAGAAGAAAACCGGTTCGGTTTTGAACCTGAAATCACCGCCAAAATCACAAAGATCAAGTGCCGCATCTATGAGGTCGGTATTTCCTATTATGGCCGCACTTACGATGAAGGCAAAAAAATCAACTGGAAAGACGGGCTCCGAGCCCTTTACTGCATTCTCAAATACAATCTGTTTCGATAACCCTGTGAGATGTCCAGCATCATTCTCTGGGCAAACGGCCGATCCAGGTGCCTGAAACCGCCATATTCCATTCCAGTTCTTTAATCCCGGGTTTTGAACCGGCTCTTACAATCAACCGGTCTTCCGGCCTCATCTTTTTTACCCAGGGCTCAAATGCTTCCATAGCGCCATAATTCCATTGAATCTTCCTGTATATCGCCAGATCTTCCGGCGGCATCATGGTCGGTTCAAAGCCCAGGATATAGCGCCATTCGGCGTGGGGATTGGCGAAGAATGTCTGATAGAAAACCGTCATATCATTGCTGTAAATAATTCCTCCCTTTTCCGGCAGCCATTTTCGATGTTCAGGTTTTTCCGCGGAAAGATAATGCACGGACAAGCTGTTCGTCCACCGTCCGTTGTAATCACTAGTGACAGCGATAAACAACACGAAAGCTAAAACCATTGATAGCCCCACCCGTTTCCAGGATAAGGTATCCATGACGGATTTTAAATACTCTTCAAATTCCAACGCAATCCATACACATACTGCCGGGATACCCCAGTCCGTCCAAACACGCACCACGAAAAACCCCAGCACCCAACTGACACCGGCAAGAATAAAGAGGGGGTTATCAATTACCTTAAAACTCCAGGACTTGCGCAGCGCCCGCCAAAACAGAATGGCCAGGATCACCATCGCAATCATCACATCGCCGTTGAAGGGCTGGAAT
>MWDG01000241.1 GCA_002070455.1 Deltaproteobacteria bacterium ADurb.Bin151 | reverse complement strand
GATAAGGCATTTTTCGATGTCCGGCACCGATATGCGCAAGATTCCACCCTTTTTCAGGATATAATGAAACTGCTTTAGATACAGCGTAAGAAAGCGCGCGGGCAGGTGCTCCATGGTATGGCAGATGTATATTTCGGAGACCGAACTTTCCGGAAAAAAATCATAAAGTTTGCTTAACTTGCATCGGAAATCGACCGCCGGAGTATAGACGGCATCGATGTTGATAAATCCTTCAAGTCGAACCGGGCCGCATCCCAGGTGAAGCCTGTCGGTTTTGCCGAGCAGTCTTTTGGCTTTTAAAATTTTTAGAGGATGTGGATTCATCCACGATTTTTTTGGTTTCAGTCTGTTGGCGGCCGCCCGGTCGAAAAACCGGAGCAGCCGATATCCGCTTCCCAAAAATGTCCAAATAAATTCAGGTAATTTCAAGTGGAACCCCTCATTGCGTTATTTTGCTTCGAATGTTTTTCTCGGGATCAGCGCTAAAGCAAGCTCCTGATGGACGCTTTCGTTCACCAGACCGTAAAATTTCTTATAATCCATCTGATACCCTTTTTGCCATTGTTCCAAGAGCTCGTCCGGGTGAAGATTGCCGGAAAGGTTTTTTCGCTCTGTTTGAACCCGGTTGCAGGGGATGTTCACAATCCTGGATTTTTGATATCCGACCCCGCGTCGGTTGATGAAAAAAGGCTTAAAGATCTGCAGTTGGTCTTCGAAAGAATTGGGAGCGCTGAAGGATAGCAGTAGGGCCATTGCCGTCATTTCCCGCCTTGCAAAGAAATGGCCGTCTACCGAAAGAGGATAACTCCAGTCCAGCTCTCCTTCTTCCCATCGCCAGATAATTTTATCGCTTGGACGGTCGGGATAATCCGGGAAATCCGGCAAAGCCTGGGGCCTCTGCAGAACGTAGCAGCGTGAAAGATTCCGCCCCATGCGCAGACTGACCACAAACTCATCCGGCTCAAATTTTACAATATCCCGAAGATCAACCGGTTCCGTAAACAGGATGTCGTCCACGAGAAAAAACAGCAGGTCGCAATTCAGGGAGATAAGAATTTCCAGTAAATCATGTTTGAAGGAGAATTCGTTTTTTTGACGGATAAAGCGAATATTGTCTTGGTCGAATATGGCAATGATGTCCTCGTAGGCTTTCTGGTGTGATGGAGAGGACGACGAGTAAAGAACATGCACAGGCACAACAGGCGCAACCTTTTCGAGCATGGTTGCGAGCAATCCATGAAGCTGCAGCGCCCTGTCTTTTGAAAAGATGATACATTCGACGGTGGAAGGGTTTTTCAGTTTCTTCCAGCCGGCTTTGCATTCAAGGAAGGTCTGGATCGCCTTTTCCCTTTGTTTTTGCTTATTGGGTGGCAGGTGAAACAGGTTGATGGTTTTTGACGCTATCGTATGCCGAAGCCGCCCCAGAATTCGGGGGCCCGCGGCATAAAAATCTCTTGCACTGCGGCAAAACCGTTCGTGTAGATTATATTCAGGAAAGTGAAGCGGACTGGGCATCTCTCCCACGCCATTCAAGGCGGACTGATAGATTTTAAATCTGGTCCGGTAAGCTTCCTTGCGCCTCTGTGTGGATGTCCCGGGAGGAGCGGCGTGCTTGGTGGAAAGGTCCCGGTAAATCATCAGCGGCAGGGGCATGAGCCACATTTCTCCCAGCGGCCCGATTCTGAGCCACAGGTCGTGGTCTTCGCCGTCCG
>MWDG01000240.1 GCA_002070455.1 Deltaproteobacteria bacterium ADurb.Bin151 | reverse complement strand
GGCTCGTTCAGTTAGGCATTACCGCCGCTGACGTGGCCAATGCTATCAGGAATCAGAATCAGCAGTTTGCAGTGGGCAAAATCGGACAGGCTCCTACAAAGGGCCGTGTGGAACAGACCTTTTCTGTTACAACAAAGGGGCGGCTTCTGGAAACGACTGAGTTTGAAAATATCATTCTCCGGACGAAAAGCGACAGCGCCGCCATGGTTCGTCTGAAAGACGTGGCGCGGGTGGAGCTGGGGGCAAAAGACTACGGTCTGCGGAGCCGTCTGAATGGAAAGCCGACAACGATCATTGCCGTCTATCAGCAGGCCGGCGCCAATGCCCTGGATGTTTCGGAGAGAGTGCGAAAAACCCTGGAAGAAATGAGGGTGAACTTTCCTGATGGGATTGATTACACCATTGCCACGGATACGACTACATTTGTTCGGGCCTCCATCAAAGAGGTGGTCATCACTTTCTTTGAGGCCTGCCTTCTGGTTGTTCTTGTAGTCTTTCTGTTTTTACAAAGCGCACGCGCCACGATTATTCCCATTCTGGCTGTTCCCGTCTCCATTATCGGGACATTTACAGGCATGATGCTGTTCGGGTTTTCCATCAACATGCTGACCCTGTTCGGTATGATCCTGGCCATCGGCATCGTCGTTGACGATGCCATCGTTGTCATTGAAAATGTGGAACGGAATATGACGGAGTTCCATTTGTCACCCCGGGAGGCGGCTAAAAAAGCGATGGAAGAGGTCACGGGACCGGTCGTGGCCATCGTGCTGGTTTTATGCGCCGTCTTCGTTCCTGTCGCATTTCTTGGCGGCATCACGGGACAACTTTACAAGCAATTTGCCATTACCATTGCCATTTCCGTGGTCTTTTCAGGCATTGTCGCGCTGACGCTGTCGCCTGCCATGGCGGCTTTGCTGCTCAAGCCTCATCGGGGTAAAAAAGGCCGGTTCTTCTCCCGGTTTGAGACTGCCTTTGCCAAAGTGGTGGATAAATACACAGACGGGGTTCAGCTGGTCATCAGGAATACGAAAGCCGCCCTGTGCGTCTTTGCAGTTATGATCATCTGCATTGTCGTCCTGTTTAAGATTATTCCCGGCAGCTTTGTGCCTTCGGAAGATCAGGGGTATCTGATGAGCGCTGTTTTCCTTCCGGACGCGGCCAGCCTGGACCGGACGCAGGACCTCAATCAAAAGGCGCAGAAGATTTTTGCCGGACATCCGGCGGTTTCCGACATTGTGGAACTTGACGGCTACAGCCTGTTGGACGGTCAGTTAAAAACCAATGCGGGGGCCCAGTTCGTTTCCCTCAAAAATTACGAGGAACGCAAGGCCAAAAAACTCCAGGCGCCGGCGATTATCGCTGAAACGTCCGCGGCATCCCGGGGTTTCCGGGAAGGTATGGTCCTTACTTTAAACCCGCCGTCCATCCCCGGTTTGGGAACCACCGCCGGGTTTGAATTCTGGATTCAGAACCGCGGTTCGGGCGACATGGACAGGATGGATAAAATCACAAAGGATTTTATCGCCAAGGCGAAGCAGCGACCCGAACTTCAGGGTGTATCCAGTCTGCTCAACGTCACATACCCTCAGCTTCGGATTGATGTGGACCGGGAAAAATCCGAAAACCTGGGCGTTCCCGTGGAGGATGTTTACAACACCCTTCAGATTCTTTTCGGTTCCAGCTATGTCAGCCAGTTTCCCAGATATGGCAGGTTGTGGCAGGTGATCCTTCAGGCGGAGCCGGAATACCGTTCCAAAC
>MWDG01000239.1 GCA_002070455.1 Deltaproteobacteria bacterium ADurb.Bin151 | reverse complement strand
TCTGGCCTCAAAACGGGGCATGGCGATTCGTTTCCGCGAAGATGAAGTTCGGGACATGGGACGCACGGCACGCGGTGTGCGCGGCATTAATCTGGATGAGGGCGACGACGTCATTGGAGTGGAAATTCCCGCTCAAAACACGTTCATGCTGACGGTTTCAGAAAACGGCTACGGCAAATGCACACCGATTGATGAATACCGCGTACAGTCCAGAGGCGGTAAAGGCACCATCAACCTGAAAACCGTTCCGAAAGTTGGAGATGTTTCCGGGGTCCTGCAGGTACAGGGCGAGGAACACATCATGCTGATCAGCAATGCGGGCAAAGTCATCCGGCTCAAGGTCCAGGAAGTACCCGTGAATCATCGCATCACACAGGGGGTCAAGCTGATTGACCTGGAACCGGAGGAAAAGCTGGTCGGAGTTGCCCGTACGACATCCGAAGACAAGGATGATGATACCGAGGGCAATGGTGCCGATGAAACGGATGTGACAACAGAAGAAAACGGAACGCCGGAAGAAGACTAGACCGTCTTTCAGATATCATAAAAAAAAAAAGACGCCACAAGGCGTCCTTTTTTTTTTATGATATCTGCATTATTTCGGCCATGTGAAGAAAATAAGGTTTCTTGTTGATGCCGTCATAATAGATTATAATAATGCAATGTTGAACTATACTTTTTTTGACCACACCGCAGATATCGGGGTTGAAATATTCGGTCAGACGAGAAAGGAGCTCTTTGCCAACGCCTCTCTGGCCTTGAAAGAGATTTTGTTTGATATACCGTCAACGGAGCCGCTACGGGGACGTAAAAAGATAATAACCGTGGAAGGAGCGGATACAACCGATTTATTGATCAATTATCTAAGAGAGATTCTTTATCTGGTCAACGGCGAGGGATGGATTGTCCGAAATGCTGAAATTACCCGGTGTGGTAGTAAAAGATTAACAGCAAATTTACAGCTTGAGCCGTTTGATCAAAAGAAATACGCAATCAAAGTGGAACTCAAAGCAGTGACGTATCACAACGCATCGGTTAAAAAAGAACAAAGCGGCTGGAGAGCAAAAGTAATTTTTGATGTTTAATCCATGAGATATCATCATGCATGAAATCAAACTGGAAAAACTTGACGACAACCGCTGGCTGGTGCCGAAGGTAGGCGCCATGCGCGTACCGGGGATCATTTACGCCAGCGTCAAAATCCACGATTTGCTTGGGCATGATGAAAGCGCAAAGCAGGTGGCCAACGTCGCGCATTTGCCGGGCATCGTTAATTTTTCGCTGGCCATGCCGGACGTCCACTGGGGATACGGATTTCCCATCGGGGGCGTGGCAGCGTTTGATATGGAAGAGGGCATTATCTCACCCGGTGGTGTCGGATATGACATCAACTGCGGCTGCCGCCTGATGACAACAGAATTGACGCTTCCCGATATTCGGGAGCGCATTAAAGACCTGACAGTCGGCCTTTATCAGCATATTCCGGCCGGTGTCGGCTCGACAGGTCATGTGAAGCTCTCTGGAAAAGACCAGAAAAAAGTGCTCGAAGACGGTGCGGCCTGGGCAGTCAAAGCAGGTTTCGGATCGGTTTCGGATCTGGAAACAACCGAAGACGGAGGATGCATGACCGGAGCGGACCCGGAGCAGGTCTCTGTGAGGGCGATGGAGCGCGGTAAGGAGCAGCTGGGGACGCTGGGCTCCGGCAATCATTTTCTGGAAATTGAAGTCGTCGAGGAGATCTTTGACGAAAAGGCGGCCCGGGCGTTCGGTTTGCGAAAG
>MWDG01000238.1 GCA_002070455.1 Deltaproteobacteria bacterium ADurb.Bin151 | reverse complement strand
GGCTGAAGGGAAAATGCGTTTATTGCGGTTCGTCTGATGTCGAAGGCATCGCGAAGCTCACCAAATATTTAAGCAGGATCTCAGGATGGAACAGGGGTAAGCTTGCGGAACTTCGCAACAGAAAAATCAGCAGGGATTTTTAAATGGATAGGTCTAAAAGACCGGCTTTAGACAAAAGGAGGTTACAATGTTTCGGCACAGATTCTTGATCATTTGTCTCGTGCTTCTGGGAGTGTTTTTGCTAAACACGGTGGCTGATGCGCAAAAAAGTATGACTGTCCAGGTTCAGGAAGGGCAGTTGAGAGCCACCCCGTCACATTTTGGCAAAATCACGGCTAAAATCTTTTACGGGGACGGGGTGACCGTACTTGAAGAAAAAGGCGACTGGAAACGGGTGTCTGTCGCCGACGGGAAGGGACAGGGATGGCTGCATGGCAGTGCTCTGACCAGTAAGCGGACCATCCTGAAGGCAGGACGGAGTCAGGCGGGGACCTCGGTTTCCCAGGATGAGATCGCCCTTGCCGGCAAGGGATTCAGCGAAGAAGTTGAAAAAGAGTACCGCAAGAGCAACGCGAATCTTGATTATGCCTGGATCAATCGCATGGAAACCATCCGGATCTCTCCCAGGCAGATGGAGAATTTTATTGAAGACGGCCGCCTGGTGCTGCGTGGCGAAGGAGGCAGACCATGAAAAAACATTTCTGTCAATGCTTGATGATTCTAATGATGCTCGCGGTGATGATCGGATGTGCCGCTATGGAACAGGCAACAACGGTAGCCACGGTGGTGGGTGAGGCAACCGGAACGATCAGCAGACAGCAGGGTGAATCAATTCGCAGGAGCACGAAGGCCGTTGCGAAAAGCCTGGAAGATTTTACGCCTGAACAGGAATACTACATCGGACGGACCGTCGGAGCGGTGGTCCTTACAAAATACAGGCCGTTGAATGATGACAGGGCCAATACGTATCTGAACACGATGGGACAGACGCTGGCGAGGGTTTCGGATATGCCTGAGCTTTTTGCCGGTTATCATTTCCTGGTGCTTGACTCCGATGACATTAACGCTTTTGCCACGCCCGGCGGGCATGTGTTTATCACCCGCGGGCTCATACGCTGTTGCAGGACGGAAGATGAACTGGCCGCGGTAGTCGCACATGAGATCGGACATATTCAGTTGAAACATGGCATGAGTGCTATCAAAAAGGCGCGCCGGACGGAAGCCCTATCCGTTTTGGTTCGGGAAGGGGCGAAATCATTCGGAACAAATGAAATCGCTCAATTAAGCGACGCTTTTGGCGGTGTGATCACCGACATCACCAATACGATGATCAACAACGGTTATTCCCGATCTTATGAATATCAGGCAGACGCCGCAGCATTGTCCATCATGAAACGTTTGAATTATAATCCCCATGCACTGATCGATATGCTGGGTGTCATGGCCAAGCAGATCAAACCCGGTGGGACTGATTTTGCAAAAACGCATCCTTCCCCTCAGAAGAGGATTGCTGCGTTAAAGAATAATGTTCAGTCTGCCGGTGAAACTGAAACGCCGGACGTTCGAAAAAGCAGATTTACAAAAGCGATGGGACACCTCTTATAAATGATTTTCAGGCCGGGGGCCGGCAAATGAATGTAAATAAAATGCTGCAGGGCCGGGGAACGAAAGTTTATCATGGTCTTGCAGCCGGTGCTCTTGGAGTGATGATTGCCCTCGTATTTTTCGTTCCCGGCTGGCTGGATCGCTGGGAGGCGAAGACCTGGGACTGGCGGGTCAACCTCATGGCAAGACCGTCACC
>MWDG01000237.1 GCA_002070455.1 Deltaproteobacteria bacterium ADurb.Bin151 | reverse complement strand
GAAATGAAAGACCCCGTAAAAGACAGGCTGAAATGCTATGGACTATTTAACAGACTGGGCACAGAAAATTTCTTCCCCACGATCGAACAGGCTGTTGATCGTTACCTCACCCTGCACAAAACAGGCGGGGCCAAGTCTCCGTAACTTTCGGGAGCCTCAAAAAATATTTCAGGATAAGAAGATATAAGCAGTCAGTTCCTGCCCCAGATGTGCGGTCTTTTAAAGCGGTAAAAACCGTCCTTTTCCTCCAGGGCGATGGTATTCGCTTCGTCACCAAAATGTTCTTTCCGAAGATCCTTCAATTTGCTTTCCAGCTCCTGGCCCTCATATTGTTTTACAATCAATTCCCGTTTTTCCATATACTGCAGACCGGTATCCCAGCGGCTTGCATTTTCCGCATCCCGCCTGGCCATGGACTCGACCTGCCGCTCTGTCATCCCCATTTCGGCCCTCAGCCTGTTGATCTCCTGCTGGCGCTGTTCAGGGCTTAAATTGTTCAGTTCTTCCTGGACGGAGTCAAGACTGAAGAAAACTTTTGAAAGGAGCCCGCTCTGGTTCAGGATAAACTCCTCTGTCGTGCCGCTGTATGTTTCCTGCAGTCTGCGCTTGTATTCACCCAGTTTTGCGTTCAGCGACATATCCTTGGATTTATTCAGTTCGGCAAGGGTATCCTGCATTTTCGCCTTTCTCTCTTCTGTGGCCATAAGCTCTCCCGACCAGATTTTCTCCGCGTCTTCACCGAAAAGCTCCTTTCTCTTTTTCCACAGGGCGGCCAATCTTTCGCTTGCGGTCATTTTCATGAGCTGTTCCCTGTTGTCCGCAAGCCAGCGGTTATAAACATCAAGCTTTTCCAGGGTCTTAATGATTTCATCGGCATATTGCGGAAAGGCCCGCCTGAGAATATTGTAAAAGTAGTCTTTCCCTTTCTCCGGACGCAACCCCATGACGAAATCCCGGATGGAGATGATTTCCGCCTGTGTGCTTTTCTTTGAGATGGTGCTTGCGTAATACTTTTTCAACTCGCTGACGATCCTGTCTCCAAAGGAATCGTTGCCGGGAGTGTCGGCCGGAACCGATGCGACATAATCTGGATTATCGGAAGGAATGGCAAGCACAGCTGAACCAGCCCGGTCCTTTTCCCGCGGGTAAAAAGCCACGATGAGCGCGATTACGGCCAGGAATACAACAACAACCAACCCGGCCACTGCAACCTTCTTTTTGCTGTTCATACCCTCTCCTTTTCCGCCTGAATCTTTGTCCTGAGAATCATCACCCTATGCAAACGCAAAGCAACTTTACCGCATCAATCTTTCGGAGGATTAACCACCTTGCAGCAGGCTGTCAAGGTATAAAATTATATCTGTTGCATCACGACAGGCACAGGAAAATTCACGCTCGTTGGCTTTAGCGGGATTCGATACGCCATGGCACACCTGTCAATTCCAGGACATTTAATTTTGAAGGAAGAGGGTCACGGAGGATATAAGCTCTCCGTGACCCTGAAGCGGTTAGAGTTTTGGCTGAAGTTTGGCCCAGATCAGGGTTGCACACTTTTGAGACCCTGAATCACTGGGGTGGATGCCGTCATAAATAATATCGGAATTGACTATGACCGGCCTCGGATCGATGAATACACGGTAATTAGGCGCAGCCGTCGCATTCTGAATTGCCTGGGCGAGCTTTGTATCACCGTAAGCTACCGCCGGAAGCAATTTTGTACTGCCAAAAAGGCCGTTTTTGATATTATAGTATCCAAGGAAAATGATGTTGTCCACGCCGTCCCTTCCCATTCTGTTGAGAAGGTTGACCGTATCCACGTAAACATCGTCGATGAGGGCTTTGCATCTTGAGGAAAGTCCGGATTCCC
>MWDG01000236.1 GCA_002070455.1 Deltaproteobacteria bacterium ADurb.Bin151 | reverse complement strand
AAGAGGAAAGAAACTGCTGGAAGCGGCTCTCGAAAAAAAGGGGAACGAACTGGAAGAATCGCTTTTTGCCCTGCTTGCGGACCGCCGTGTTCCTCCGGACGATGAACTGCCTCAGACCGGCGTGGGGCTTGAGTGGGAGAGAATCCTGTCTCCGGTTTTCATTACCAGCCCCATTTATGGGACGCGTTCTTCGACGATTTTACTCGTTGGGAAAAATCGAAGAGTAAAATTTGTCGAAAAAGTCTACGACGGTAAGCAGGAACCCTGGGTAACAAGCCGGTTTACATTTCCGCTGGAGAAACAGGCCCCATGAATTCTCCAAACGCCAACACCTATCCGGAGTCGCCGCGTGTGGGAGCCGGCGCCATTGTTATCCATGAAGGAAGAATCCTCCTGGTCAAGAGGGGGGTTGAACCGGGCAAGGGCCTGTGGGCAATTCCCGGTGGAACCCTTCGATTGGGCGAAACCCTTCGCGAGTGCGCGGCCCGTGAAGTTCTGGAAGAGACCGGTGTTACCATCGCGGTGGGTGAATGTGTTTATGTTTTCGACCTGATTGAGAGGGATGAAAGCGGAGAAATCAAATTTCATTTTGTCGTTGCGGATTTTGCCGCGCTCTATGTGTCCGGCGAGCCAAAAGGCGCCGATGACGCCGATGCTGCAGGCTGGTTTTCTCCTTTGGATCTGCCGGATTTGCCGGTATCGCAAAATACGCTCAGGGCACTGCACTCGCTGGGTTTCCTGAATTAAATAAAGATTCAGCAAGGAGGAAGGTATGAAGGTTGTCTATTCGGAAGAGTATAAACAGGTTTACTCTTATGATCCCGCATCCAATCCCGGAAGAATCGAATCCATAGAGTTTGCCCTGGCAGGCAGGGTCGATTACATTGAACCGCAACCGGCATCAGAAGAGGATATCGCGCTGGTTCACACCCCGCGGCACATTGCCGAAGTCAAACGGGAAGGTGTCTATGAAATTGCTGCACTGGCAGCGGGCGGTGCGATCAAGGCCGCCGAGATTGGTCTTTCCGAACCCTGCTTTGGAGTGATCCGGCCGCCGGGGCATCATGCTTCTGCCGATAGCGCCTGGGGATTCTGCTATTTCAACAACATGGCCATCGCCCTTACAAAACTCAAACGCCGGGACAAAATAAAAAAGGCGTTCATCCTGGATTTTGATCTGCACACTGGCGACGGCAACATCAACATTCTGGAACCTAAAGGATACGTGACCATTCTCAATCCGGGGGGCCAGGACCGTAATGAATATCTGAAAATCGTTACCAACGCTCTGGGAAAAACGGATGCGGATATTATTGCTGTCTCCGCCGGTTTCGATAACCATGAACACGACTGGGGCGGTCTGCTGAAAACGGAGGATTATACTTACATGGGGAACCTTGTAAGGGAAACCGCCGTCCGCAATCATGGAGGATGCTTCGGCATTCTGGAGGGCGGGTACAATCATGCCGTCCTGGGGAAAAATGTTCTGGCGTTTATCGAGGGATTGAGCAGTTAAAAAGGAAATGACGGATCGCCCGATGCGTCTGGATCAGCCTTTTTTCCGGGAAGACTATATTTTTCAGCTTTTTTATGAACCGGACGGGCGTGCACGACAATAGATCGGGGCTTTGTGGGGCATGCGAGTTGACATGCGCCACATCCGATGCAGTAGTGCTTGTCAATTTCCGGATATAGAATATTTTCTTTGTCCACAAAGCGGATGGCATGTGTCGGACATACTTCACCGCACGCACCGCAATTGTTATGATTCACGTAGACCACGCAGATGTCTTTCAGCAGCTCTGCTTCGCCAATCTGTGTCAGTTTTTTTTCATCCAGGGACAGCGGTGTGATTGCCCCGCTAGGGCAAATCTTCGAGCAGATATTGCACTCATAATCACAATAACTTTTTTCATAATTCATTTTAGGCTGCATCA
>MWDG01000235.1 GCA_002070455.1 Deltaproteobacteria bacterium ADurb.Bin151 | reverse complement strand
TGGTGGGTCAGGGCAGAATTGAACTGCCGACACTCGGATTTTCAGTCCGATGCTCTACCGACTGAGCTACCGACCCGCCTTGCTTTTTTTATCTTCGAAAGGCTGGAAACCTCTATAAAATCTGACTTCCTTTGTCAAGGTATTTTTTGGTTGTCCATGCCTGCTGCATCTTCACCAGACGGTATTCCAGGCCTGTTCGTTTCCGTCTGTTCTGCACCATCTGATATTCCGCTGAACGGAGCGACCTCCTGCGACGATTGGCTGGAATCGGGAATGGAAATTCCATCTGAGTTCCCCGGCGGCTCACGGATAATCACGACCGTTCCTGCAATTTTATCATGCCAGGCCTGCTTTTTTTTATCAAAGGCCGCCCAGATATAACCCAGGGGAATTGTAAACATCAGGCTGGAAACCAGATAGCCCACCGATCTTAAAAAGGCGGTACCGAAAGAGATCGGGCGGCCATCGGTGTGTACGACCTGAAGGACCAGCAGTTTTTTGCCGGGTGTCCGGCCGTTCAGTCCCTGAAAATAAGTAAAATAGGCGATAAACAAAAAAGTGTAGGATGACAGGATGAGCATTCCAATCGGGCCGAGACGTTCAGGATGATTCAGTTCGTCGATCAAAATCTGACCGTCGCCGGACACAGCTCCGGTAAAGTAGGCAATACCGGCCACGATCGTCAGAATCAAAAAAACAACAAAAATAATGAACGTATCGATCGCATAGGCGACAAAACGCCGCCAAAATCCTGCATACGGGTATGTTGTCATCTTTCTTCCTCCCCCGCCTGACTGAATATGCCTTTCTCATACTGGATAATGGACAAAATGGCCGCAGCGGCCGTTTCTACTTTTAAAATCTGTCTGCCCAGGCTCACGGAAACAAAACCCGCCTCTTTGGCCAGATTAACTTCATCGCGCGACAGACCGCCTTCGGGACCCACAACAATGAAATAGCGGACAGCGCCCGCATGCCGTTTCTCGTTTAGCGCATGCCTGATGCTCATCTGATCTTCTTCTTCCCAAAAAATCAGTTTCCGGTCGCCGGGTTCCGCCCGTAAGAGCATATCGGCAAAAGACAACACCGGCTCGACAACGGTTACAAGCGTACTGCGCGTGCAACGGGCCGCCTCGCGGACAATCTTTTGCCAGCGGGCCACTTTCAGCGAAGCTTTTTCCCCTTCGATGCGGCTTACCGACCGGGCGGACAGAAAAGGAACAATAACATCCGTACCCAGTTCAGCCGCGGTCTTAACAATCAAATCCATTTTCCCGGCTTTCGGAATCGCCTGTGCCAGCGTAAGGCTTATTTTCCTCTTTGTTTCCGGAAACTGCTTCTCCAGCTTCAGAAGCACATCCGAGGCTCCGAATCGATCAATGCACGCTTCATATTCATGTCCATAACCGTCAAAAACAATGATCCTGTCTCCCGGCCTGAGACGAAGCACCGTTTTTAAATACCTTAGATTATCCTTACCTAACAGACAGGTTGAAGCATTCTGGAGAGTTTCTGAACTGTATATTCTGGGTAAGGTCAAAGCCAAATGTTCCTCGAAAGATTTTTAGCATCCGGCCATGATCAGGATTTTTCGTCTGCCGAATGATTCTTGAGAACGTAACAGACCCATTCCTTTTCGGTGCGTTTATCCTGAAGTTCAAGAGGAGCAACAATGAAATGTTCTTCCATCGCTGGGATGTCGGGTTCAATGATTCCGGAAATAATCATGTAGCCGCCGGGCATTAAAAGCCTTACCAGGTGCGTGCGCATCTTCAGCAGCAATTTTGCCGTCAGGTTTGCAATGATCAGATTTCGTGGTTCTTTGACGCGCAGGGCATCTTCATTTACAATACGCAAACGGTCAGCAACGGAGTTGATAACAGCATTCTCGGCCGCAATTTCAGTCGCCTTGGGATCGTTGTCCACACAAACCACATCCTGAGCTCCCAT
>MWDG01000234.1 GCA_002070455.1 Deltaproteobacteria bacterium ADurb.Bin151 | reverse complement strand
AAAAGAAAAAAGCTCTTTTAGGGAAAAGCTTAACTTGACAGGTCGTTCCATATCAGGAGCGTGTCCGAGAATTAGCGGAAACGCATGAAAAATCCCAACTGGGTAGGATTTTCTTTTTAGTTCTCATCCGGTTTTTCATTTTTAATCTTAATAAAGTGCATCGACCTCAACATTCCTGAAAATATCCAGCATTTGCTTGTAATATTTACCCAATCCAGGCTGCGTTTATGCATAACACATACGATGCAGCTTCAAAATATTGTGCGTCAGACACACCAATGCCCATTCAGCTTTGACTTTTTCAATTCCTCGGAGAAGAAACTGTCTGAATCCACGGCCTTGCTTGATCTGGCCGAATACAGGTTCGACAATTGCCTTTCGAGCGGCATACACCGCTTTGCCGGATTTCGTTTGAAGCTTTCGCTTCATTCTATCGACAGTCGTTGCACCTTTAGGCAAGGGACCCCGTTTACAGGATTCCGCCGGTTGCCCATGCTTCTGTCTGCCGGTTGCTATATAGGGATCAATTCCTTTGCCTTCCAGGTAGTGGATGTTTTCTTCCGAGCAATAGCCCGCATCTGCCAAAAGCTGTTCCGGCAACTGACCGGATTGGTCTTTTATAATCTCAACCATTGGCTTTAGCTGTTGTTTGTCGTTCACTTCTTGAGTCACTGTCTGGCCGACAATGAGCTGGTGCGTCTGTTCAACGGCGGCCTGCGCATTAAATGCCTGAACAAAACCATCCGATCCCTTCATGATGCGTGATTCGGAATCCGTAAAATTCCGTTGCTTCTTTCCTTCAGGCTTGGCCATCTTGGGATCTTTGCCTTCAGCCTGTGCTTTCTCTTTTGCTTCTGCTTCGAGTTCTCGTTTTGCTTCCCGGATTTTTGCCAAACGAGTTTCCCTGCGTTTCAATTCTTCGGGCAGGTCATCTCCCGTGCGATCCTTGCCGTACAACCGATCTTCTCGAGCATCTTCGCGATCAGCCCTTTTAAGCAATTCCCGGACTTCTTTTCGGAGCTGCTGTTCCTGCTTCTCCATTCGATCGTAACTCATCGCCTTATGCTTGGAAGCATTGGCTTTTACTTTGCTGCCGTCCAGTGCTACACGACCAATCTTCATGGCGCCAGCTTTTATGGCCATGGCAAGCACTTGCTCGAACAAATCCTGCAGCGAGGCATGATGGATTTTCCGGAAATCCGATATGGTGCGAAAATCCGGCTCATTGCCAGCAGCCAGAACTCGGAAGGGTATCTCCTCAATCAACGCACGCTGGATGCGGCGAGAGGAGAAGATGCCGACACAGTACCCATAAAGAAGAAGCTTGGTCATCATCCTCGGGTTATATGGAGGCTGTCCTCGGAAATCCTTCTCATAAAAGGCTTCTATAGCCGAAAGATCCAATTGGTCGACAACATCGCTGACGAAATTGGCCAGATGCGATTCCGGCAACCAGTCTTTTATGTTCGGAGGAAACAGCAATGATTGCTCAGGATCGTAGGTTTTGTATCGTTTTTCCATGAATCATTTTTTACATGTTTTCGTGATTCATTTCCAATCAAAGTTGGTATGTTTTGGCTAATTCTCGGACACGCTCCTAGACCTGAGAAATTGAAATTAAGGATGCGACGAATGCAGAGGGTGTTAGGAATTTCCTTGTTTCTTTACCTGTTGATCCTGCCCGCAGAGGCTCAGGATTCTCCCCAGGCCCGAGAGGGAGAAGCGGAATTTTTTAAAATGGGCGCTATTGCCCAGAATCCGTCCGAACCTGTTACGGATACTTCAGCCAGCAAAGAAATTCGCGGCCCTTCAGAAAGGCCCGTGTTAACCGTTAAAGAGAAATGGAACTACCTCAAAAAAGATGGATAATAAACAACCATACGATAAGAGTGTGGGCAAATCCAAATTCAATGCATATAGACTTGACAGTGTGGAGGGTAGTAAAGTGAGAAGGGTAATTGTTTCAATATTAATTATAATATTAC
>MWDG01000233.1 GCA_002070455.1 Deltaproteobacteria bacterium ADurb.Bin151 | reverse complement strand
CGGCCGATCTGAGGGTATCAATGATCTGCTGGGCGAAGAAACGGCCGACATTTCCGTACAGGATGCCATGGCAAAAGGCATTGCTGACGGAGAGATGATCCTTGTAAAATCCAGACGTGGCGAAGTTAAGGTGAAGGCGCGTGTTACCCGTCAGGTTCCGGAAGGTCTCGTGTGGATGGCTTTTCACTTCCGCGAGGCCTGTGCAAACTGGCTGACCAATCCTGTCTATGATCCTGTAACGCAGACAGCGGAATATAAAGCATGCGCTGTAAGGATTGACAGGCTAACATAGGGGTTAAAAACATCCCGCTGCGATTGCGGGATGTTTTTTGCAAGATTGTATGTTATTTATAGCACAAAATGTATTTTCGAGGAAACTTCAATGAAAAATAAGCTTATTGCCGTTGCTTTCATTCTGATAATTTTGATGTGCCCGTTTTCTGTTGGTGCCCAGGAAAAAATTTCTGTTGCCGTTGCTGCCAACTTTATATCAGCTTTCAAAGAGATGGCCGCTGATTTTGAAGAAAAAACAGGTGTTAAAGTCGAGGGAACATTCTCATCGACCGGTAATCTCTACAGCCAGATTAAAAATGGTGCACCTTACGATGTGTTCTTATCAGCGGATATTGAGAGACCAGAGATTTTACAGAAAGAAGGCTGGACGGAAGGTAGCTTTGTTTATGCCCGTGGAAAAGTGATTTTATGGTCGGCGGACAAAAAATTCTGCAAGGCGGCGACCTGGCAGGAAGCGCTGAAAGTCAGCAAGATCAAAAAGATTGCCATTGCCAATCCTCAAACTGCACCATACGGGGCAGCGGCAAAAGATGCGCTGTCCAAATCACAATTATGGGACAGCCTGCAGGATAAAATGGTGATTGCGCAAACCATTGCCCAGTCCTTTCAATATGCCTCAACAATGTCAGTCGAAGCGGGATTTTGCGCACTTTCCGCTTCTGCCAGTCCCGAGGGATTAAAGGGATGCTACTATGCGGTACCTGAGGCACCAGACGTTGTTCAGGCCGCCTGCGTCGCTAAAAATACAAAAAATAAAAAGGGTGCAGAGTTGTTTGCCGGTTATCTTCTCTCCGAGCATGCCTTAAAAATTAAGCAGAAATACGGGTATCATTAAGTGGATTATCTTGCGTTGTATGTGACGTTAAAACTGGCATTGGTGTCAACGGTTGTCCTGATGGTGCTGGCCGCGCCCATTTCTTACTTCCTGGCCTATACCCGTTTTCCGGGAAAGTCGTTTATAGAGGCGCTGATCTATCTGCCGATGGCCCTGCCGCCGACAGTGATCGGTTTTTATCTGATCATTCTGATGGGTCCGAAGGGATGGATTGGTTCTTTATGGGAGAAATTCACCGGCGGATCGCTTTTGTTCACTTTTTTGGGAATTGCCATTGCATCGGTTATTTACTCGATTCCATTTGCTGTGCAGCCGATGAAAGCCGCTTTTGCCAAAATCGACAGGCGTTTGCTGGAAAATGCCTATATCCTGGGCCTGTCGAAACGAGCGACTTTTCTGCGAGTAATCATCCCAAATTCTTTTGGCGGCATCGCCGCCGCCGCCATTTTGGTTTTCCTGCATTCCATCGGAGCGTTCGGTGTGTTGCTGATGGTCGGCGGCAGCATTCCCGGAGAAACCAAGGTGGCGTCCATTGCCATATACGAAGCTGTGGAAATGATGAATTATCGCACGGCAGGTTTGATTGCATTGAGCTTCATCCCCATCAGCTATGCCTTTTTATTGTTGATCAACAAACTGAGTGATGGTCCCCGCGCATGACAGTATCCGCCTCTTTCAGAAAAAAGCTCAGGTACTTTGATGTGGACATTTCCCTTGAATGTCGAAGCGGAAAGATGATGGTGTTGATTGGTCCATCCGGCGGCGGAAAGACGACAATCATCCGCATGCTTGCCGGGCTTGAAAAACCGGACGAGGGCAGTCTGTGCTTTGGCAATGACATCTGGTTCGATTCTTTGCGGCGTATCAATGTAAAGCCTCAGAAGCGCCGTTTGGGTTATGTTTTTCAGGACTACAATCTTTTTCCGCATCTTAATTTATTT
>MWDG01000232.1 GCA_002070455.1 Deltaproteobacteria bacterium ADurb.Bin151 | reverse complement strand
CATATCAAAAATAATTTCGCCGATCAGGTTCATCCCTTCAGGATCCAGGGTGGTTGGTTTACAGTTGAAATAGTAGTTGCTCTGCCGGCCCGAGGCCAGCGTAAAAGGCGGATTCTCACTGTATTTAAAGGAACACTGCAGAATGATTTCGCCAAGGCGTTCCTTTTTCTTTTGAATGCTCATGTGAAGTTTTCCTCCGATAGAAAGATTTTCCAGGATTAGGAATTGTGATTGCTGATTATGAATTTGACGGGTAATTCCGCCCATGTTTTATAAGGGATGCCCGACTTTTTTGCCGGCTCAAATTTCCATGTCTTGACCGCCCGGATAGCTGATTGATCCAGAACGGCATAGCCGGATGACTTTCGGACGACAGCCTCACCGACCCGGCCGTTAACGAGGATTTCAGCGCCAATGAGGACAACGCCTTCGTATCCCTGCTGTCTTGCAATTTCCGGGTAACCGGGTGGCGGGTTTTCGATGTAAAAGGGATGACTGTCGGAACCTGTGGGCCCCTGGAGGGCCGTGCCTGCTTTCCAACCGGCGTCGGAAGCAGGCATATGGTTTTCTGCTACAGGATTGGCGGACGTTTCATGACCGGTTGACACCATCGCATCGTCACGGGCAGGCGGTTTTGCTGATGAAGGTACTGCTTCGTCATTCACAGAAATACTTTCTGCAGCGCTTGCCTTCGGACTCACATGGGTTTTTATTGTTTGCTGATGTTCTTTCCAAGCGTGGTTTTTCGGAAGGGGTGCATTAGACGGTTCCTGTTTTGCGGCAAAGGACACCCACATCAAATCCAGTTTACCCAGGTCCTGATGGATCAAGGCATTGCCGGACAGACTGAAAACCACAATGGCTGCCGCCAATCCGTGCAGACCAAGCGATGCGCAAATCCCCAGCAGTTTATTTTGTTTCTGAATTCCCATGAGCAGTCGTTTTACTTTTTTAGTAATTGATCAACGATTCTGACAGCGGCCACGCCGTCTCTGGCAAAGGACGCGCCGATGGATGCGGCATAGGCTTCCGTGACGACAGCGCCGCCGACGAGAAAATCTGTTTTGATTCCGCGGGCACGGGCCAGACTGATGATGTCTTTCATGTTGACCATGGTCGTTGTCATCAGGGCCGACAGGCCGATCACATCGGGTTTTTCTTTTTTGGCCGCCTCAATAATGATCTCATCCTGAACATCCTTGCCCAGATCAATGACACAATAACCGTAATTTCTCAAAAGAAGCGCGACAATGTTCTTGCCGATATCGTGGATATCACCCCGGACGGTGGCAAGCAACACCTTTCCCTTTTCGGATCCGGCCTTCTTTTTCAGATGCGGCTCCAGGAAAGCAAGCGCCTTTTTCATGGCTTCCGCTGCCGCCATCAGTTGCGGCAGGAAATAAATTTTTTTCTCGTATAAATCTCCTACGTGCACAATGGCCGGGATCAGGATTTCATCCACCAGCTGATTTGCAGGGCGGCCTGTTTTGAGAAGATCCTCGATGAAAACCGTGATATGCTCCCGGTCTCCATCCAGAACAGCTGCAGTGAGCTTTTCTTCGGGAGAGGATGGCGCTGCTGAAACCGTTTTGGGTGAAGCATCAGCGGCAGGCTGTGCAAAATGGTGGATAAAATGCAGGGCGGCCTTGTCTCTGGCATTCAGAGTGTCTCCCGCTTTCTTCACATTCATCAACTCCACACTGGCCGGATTGGCAATCGCCATGGTGAGTCCGTTATACTGCGCCATGGCCAGAAACGTGGAATTCAGCCAGGGGCGACCGGGCATGCCGAAAGAAACGTTGGACAGACCGAGGATGGTTTTGCTTTTAAAGGTTTTGCTGCACCAGCCAACGATGGCCAGGGTTTCTTTGGCGGCCTGGGCGTCTGAGGCAACCGCCATTACCAAACCATCCACGACAAAATCATCTTTGGTCAGACCGAACTTTTGGGCTTTTTGAAAAATGGACTGAATCACTGCCTGGCGTTTTTTGGCGGTTTTCGGAATATCGCCGTCTGTCAATGGAAGCAGGATAAACATCGCACCGTATTTTGCGGCAAGCGGCAAAAGCCTGGCCAGCTTCTCTTTTTCTCCGGA
>MWDG01000231.1 GCA_002070455.1 Deltaproteobacteria bacterium ADurb.Bin151 | reverse complement strand
GCACGGGGAGCCCAATGACCGAGGAAGACAAAAAAGTTCAGATTGATCCCTCTTCAACTTTCGCCTGGCTGCAGACGATGACGGAAATGTGGCTGAATATGGCCAAGACCATGCCGTCCGGTTCACAGACAGCGCTCAATACGCAAACCGCTTTACAGGACCGTTTTAGCCGGCAACTGGATGCGAATCTGAATCTGCTGAAATCATTTTCCAATGTAATGAAACAGACGGAGTCCGAATCAGCCGCGGCCAGTGCGGTTAATGCTCTGCCGGAAATTTTACTGAAAATAGCCAAATCCGGTTTTGATACGGCGATGCAAATCCAGAATCATCTGCTGGAAAAAGCCGGAAAAATCGGCAAGCGGACGGAAGCGTACAAATTTGAAAATCTGGATCAGGATATTTTTAAAGCCTTAAACGATGTTTATGAAAAAGAGATTCAGCAGTATTTTAAAATTCCGCCGCTGGGCCTGACCCGTTTTTATCAGGAACGATTCAATGAGTTGCTCAACCAACACAATATTTTTGAAACAACCCTGGCAGAGTTTCTTTCCATTCTTTATATGCCGCTGGAAAAGTCCTTCAACGTTTTCCAGGAGAAGCTTCAGGAAATGGCGCAGCAAGGCAATATCCCCACGACCACCAGGGAAAGTTATGCCATATGGTTAAAGATTCTGGAAGGTCACTACATGAGTCTTTTCAAATCGCCCGATTATACGGAGGCCCTGCATCGCGTGCTCAAACACTTCGAAAATTTCATGATTGCGAGAAACGAGGCGATCCAGGATTTTCTGCAAATGCTGCCGGTTGTGACCACGAAAGACATTGACGATTTGTATAAGGAATTTCATCTATTGAAAAAAAGAGTGAAAGTACTGGAAAGACGTCTGGGGATATCCCCGAACGCAACGGGCCGCAAGGAGTAGATGCATGATTCTAAAATTCGCCGGGCAGGACGTTGAATTTCGAAAGGAAACTTTTTCATGAGTTCAACAAAAATTCCTCTGGATCTGATTCTGGAAAGGATAGCTGAAGACGCTGAGAAAGCGCAGCAGCGCGTTTCCAAGGCTTCCGAAGTCTTACAGGGACAGCTCAATACCGATCTGGCCACGACCCCTTATGAAATCGTGTATGAAGAAGACCGGGTAAAGGTCAAACATTACCTCCGCCATGAAAACTCCGAAGATAAATTAAAAGTTCCCCTGTTGGTGGTCTATGCGCTGATTAACCGGGAAACCATGCTCGATTTGCAGCCGGACCGAAGCATTGTCAAAACATTTCTGAATGGCGGGATCGACCTGTACATGGTGGACTGGGGTTATCCCAAGCGCAAAGACCGTTTTCTGACCATTGACGATCACGTCAACGGTTATATGAACAATATTGTGGATTTCATCCGCGAGAAACACAACGTTTCCAAAGTCAATCTCATGGGAATATGCATGGGCGGCAGTTTTTGTGTTATGTATTCTGCGCAGCATCCGGACAAAATAAAAAATCTGGTGACCACCGTTACGCCGTCGAGCTTTGACACCGACAAGGGACTTCTGCATGTCTGGATGAAAGATATTGACGTGGACGGATTAATCAGGACGTTCGGCAACATTCCCGGCGACCTGATGAATTTCGGGTTTCTTCTGCTCAATCCGGCGCGCCTCATGATCGACAAGTATGTCGGTTTCATGGAAAACATGGACAACAAGGATTTTGTGGAAAATTTCGTGCGGATGGAACGCTGGATTTTTGACAGTCCCGACGTTCCCGGAGAAACATTCCGTCAGTTCGTCGAAGACTGCTATAAAAGAAATCTGTTGATACAAAGCAAAATGTATCTGGGCGGCAAGAGAGTGGATTTGAAAAATCTAACCATGCCTCTTTTAAATTTTTACGGCCAGTACGATCATTTGGTTCCGCCGGAAGCCTGCAATCAGTTAACCAGGGCCGTCGGCAGCCAGGATGTAGAGGATGTCTGCCTGGAGACCGGACATATCGGTATTTACGTCAGTTCCAGATTCCAAAGAATGTTCGCTCCGAAAATCGTTCGCTGGTTGAAGGAAAGAGATGCGGAAGATGCGGTTGTTGTGCCATTGACGTCCGCCGGG
>MWDG01000230.1 GCA_002070455.1 Deltaproteobacteria bacterium ADurb.Bin151 | reverse complement strand
GGCTTCAATATGGACCGGAACGCTTCCGGCGTAAACCTCCAGTAGTCGCAGGGAAAATCGTGTATGGGATAATTCATGACGGAACTGATGATCACCATTCCGTTTCGTTTCAAGATCCGGTGAATTTCTTCTATGGCCCTGTAGGGGTGTTCCACATGTTCAAGGGTGTCCAGGCAAAGGACGGTGCCGGCCGTATTTTCTTCGAGTGCGATGTCATGCAGATTTAATATGAGATCGACACCGGGTCCTTCCCGCATATCGCAGCCGACATATTTTTTGCCTGGAAAAAAATGACGCAGATTGGCCGATTCAACCTGTCCCGGCACCAGGTAGGACCCGAATTCGTAAATGGGTTCCGGCAGGTTAAAGATTTGAGTGGCCGTGATGACAAAGTCTTTAACTGAATCGCGCATTTCTTATGTAGAATCCTCATTATTTTGTGATGGGATGGAATCCTATAGCGAACGTCTTTGCCTGTCAATCTTTTTAAGAATTTTTCTCAAATGATTTGCTTATTGCGTATGTTTGTGATTTTCATATATAAAGGTACATTGTTGAATTGGATTCTGTTTATAAAACTCGAGATAATTTACGAGGAACGTGATGATACCGGACATTTCCTATCTTATTTTGAATTATAACCCGGAAGGCGAATCCCAAGCCGCCGAAATTCTGGAAAAAACGATGGATGCTTTCTACGAAAGAAAAAGCAAAAATCTTTCCAGTGAAGTCTTTTTACTGGACCAGGGATCTGTTCCGAGCCACCGTGCCTGGCTTTTGGAAAAACAAGCCCGCTATCAATTTTCGCTGATTCTGCTGGATCGCAACATTGGCATCAGCGGGGCAATCAACAGGATGGCCAGGACATGCAAGTCGCCGGTTCTTGGTTTAATCACATCGGATGTCATCATCACGTCGGGAATGGACGAAGACCTCTATGGCAAAGTGCAGATTGAGGAGATTTATCAGGCCACCCCATTTACTGATAAAAGCGACCTGGAATATCAATGCTGGCAGCCGGACCAACCTTTTGGAGCGGACCCTGTCCGGCTGGAAAGTCTTCAGAAGCAGAAATCATCCCTGCTGGACAGCCTTTTGGCCAGGTCCCCAAAATCCTATTTGAGAGTTGTGGCCTCCGAGCTCAACGTGATGTTTTGGCGGCGGGAAATTTTCGAAAAAATCGGTTATTTCGATGAAAGGTGGAAGGCCTGCTATGAAAACAACGATTTTTCACTGCGCTGCTTTATGGCAGGCGGGTGTACCGCTGTCAGCATGGATTCTTTTGTGTGGCATTATCACAAGGTGACGGAAAAAAGTAAGGCTCGCGAAAAAAGCTTTGAAGGCTATCTTGACGGCTGTTGGTCAAAGCATGTCCGTCAGCTCTGGGATGAAAAATGGCCCTGGCTGGATTCCTATATAAAAATTTATGATCCGTTGAAAAACAAAACCATAGCGGATTATCCCAAATTGCTGAAACAGTTTGCTCATAATATCCATTTGTCGTATGAACAGAACATGGCGAATGATTAGGAGAAGGTAAATTCATGGGTTTGAAGGAAAAAATAAGCGGCAAGGCACTCAAGAAGTATCTGGGAGACATTCAAAACCGGGCAATGGTCCGCAAGACAGACATCAGTGATCACCTGGCAATGCTTTTTACAGAAAGCCTCAATATCGAATCAAAACTGATCGTGGAACTGGGAGTGGGCGATGGCGAATCGACGTTTGTCCTGGAGCGGGTTGCAAACCTGTGGGGCGCAAAACTGGTCAGCGTGGATATCGATGACCGGGCAGAGGTTTCGTCGTTTAAAGACAGGATTTTTGTCCAATCAGATGACATATCTTTTGCGGCGGAATTTCCCGATTGGTGCCGCAGGCGGGGATTCGAACCCGCGATAGACATTTTGTTTATTGATACAAGTCATCTTTATGATCACACCGTGGCGGAAATCAGATCCTGGTTCCCTTACCTCGCTTCGCGCTGCAAGGTGTTTTTTCATGACACAAATATGAGAGAGGTATTTGTCCGTAAAGACGGCAGTACCGGCAAGGGATGGGACAATCAGCGCGGCGTCATCCGGGCGATTGAAGAACACCTGGATAC
>MWDG01000229.1 GCA_002070455.1 Deltaproteobacteria bacterium ADurb.Bin151 | reverse complement strand
GCTTCCGGGAAAGCTGCGAATGTGAGTTTCAGAAAAACTCCTTCTTACACGTCGCGCTCCCATCATATTCTGGAATACATCATAAATCCAGGGATAGGATAAAACAGCTTTTAGCCCGGTAGTCGTTTGGCCCACATTCCCTTTTTCTTTCATGTTAACATATTCTCTGTGATGATTCATCCCCGTTTGCGATATTGAATCCCCGAACTTTTTATTTTACTACAAACGGACAATTAAGCAATCCATGGCAGGCTGACACACAACGGGTATTTTCGTTAACAAACGTGTCAAACCCAATTTATTCATTATCTTGAGGGCACTTATGATCATTGGCCCCCTGCGGCGCTGGAAGTCATCATCATGCAGCGTGCGATCAATAAAACGATAGAAGGCGGCGCGATTGAAGATGGGATCCACCTTTAAATCTTTACCGCAAATACGACGCACCTGAGAAACGGAAATCCAATTCAGGGACTTCCACGTTCCTACCGGATCTACCACACTCTGTGATGAACGGATGTACCTTCCCAGCAGACGCTCCGTTAAACTCTTTGAAAAAAGTGTCGGCATGTTGAAATGAGGCTCGTATGGAAAAAGGTAATTCGGACAGACAAAGCGATATCGCCCCGCAGGACGAATTGCCGCAAGAACACGCTTCATGACCAGGGCAACATCTTTAACGTGCTCCATGACGTTGATGGAAAATGCATAGTCAAAAGTCGATGTGAATTCCAGATTTTCCGCCGGAATCGTATGCAAAGACGGTGCAAAACCTTTTTTACTTGCATAATTCAGGACAATTTCGCGCAGACGGTCAAAATGCGAAAACCCGATCCCGAATGGCTCCACGGCGGTAACAGCGTATCCTTCCCGTTGTAAATGGCAACTCAACAATAATATTCCTGCCCCAATTTCCAGAATCTTGCTGCCGGAAGATAATTGTTTTAAATCAGGCAGAATCACAGACTCACCAAAGCGGGCCTCGCCGGCATAAATATTAAACAACGGCAGCAGATCAGGAGCCGCCTCCAGCACCCGCTTGCGTAAGTGAGATATGAGTGATTCCAAATTGGAAGACATCATGTTTTTGCCTTAATAAAAAGACGGCACGAATCAAGATGATAACAGACAATATCATTTAGCACGAAGTATCTGAGAGATCGTAACATAAGGCTTGTGCCCGCATAAAATGCATCATCAAACTTCAAACCACTTGTGAAATGTATAAACATAATTTCGTGGTTCGAAGCCCAATCTGCTCCATACTTTTTGGACCGCGATATTAATGATCTGTGTGGATACAATCATTTCTTGAGCGTGCGCTTCAGCGCACCAGTGCATCCCCGCTGTCATGAGTGCCTTGTATAAACCTGAGCCCTGCGACGAAGGACTGACACCGAACAACACACCCTCTCCCTGGCGGCGGTCGTTCATTTGAAGGGTGGCAAATGCCAGAATCCTGCCTTCACGAAGAGCAACGAGCACGTCATGAGTATCATCCCGATGGTTACAAGCGTTTCTTGCCCAGTCTTTATAGGTCTCATCACAAAGGCTTCTATTTAAACGCGCGTCTGCGTGGTAGTGGCTTATGTAGTTACTGAAGGCCTCCGCGGCAATGTTTTGTACCTGATCGTTTTCACTGATCATCATTGGCCGTATCTCAATTGAGGGGGCTAATTGGGGCAGCGGCACATTTTTCAGGTTCCGGACGTAATAAACAAGCGTATCTGTGAGGGTAAAACCTATGCGTTCCATTTCCTGAACAACATCAATTTCATGAGCATGGCATCGGGCGATAAGCAGTCTGACAGCATGGTTTTGGCAGAACTCTATTACCTGAAAAAGATTATTAAGCGTCAGATTAGCCGCTCGTGCCGTCTTGATACCGAAACGTATTTCTTCCAAAGGTGAAAGAGTCACCTCCAAATCATTTCCATTAATCATCGCTGATTTTTACCTGTCTTCATTATTGTCGTTTCTCTCATGACACTGGATGGACGTCCCAAGCTTCGGAAGTGCATGCGGGCTAGGTACTCTCCTATGATACCCAGTGCGAGAAGCTGCGCGCCGGAGAAGATGGCGATGATCGATGCAAGAAACGGGAATCCAGGCACGGCGCTGCCGTGAATAACGAATGTGTACAGG
>MWDG01000228.1 GCA_002070455.1 Deltaproteobacteria bacterium ADurb.Bin151 | reverse complement strand
GGCGGCTTATACCAGACTTTGCCCTGATACTCGAAGCCCGACGGAACGGGATCGGGGATAACTGTTTCCACAACAGGGGTTTCCTGAATAACGGCATCGCTGAAAGCAGTTTCCTGCTCTTTCGGGATGACCTCCACTTCCTGCACGGCCCCGGTTTCCGGTACAGCAGTTTCTATCTCTGTCACCTCACCCCCGGAGGAGCTGAAAAGACTCTCCAGCGCTCCGCGAATATCTCCCGGGCTCTGGAGTCCACCCATGCCCCAAAGCTGCACTAACACGCCCAGGGTCAGCACCATGGAACCGCCCGCCACCGCCAGGAGCGCCTTCTCCGGGGAAACAGAGGCAGAATCACCAGGGGTACCGTCAACCCCTTTAGAATCTAATCCTGAGGTACCGGATGACTCTGCGGATTCAGACTCACCGGGTTCGTTCCAGCCTTGGTCAACCGAGTATTTTCGAATCTTGGAAGAAAATGTTTTTGCAATCTGAATAAGTTGCGTGCATTCAACCGGTTCCTTATAATGAAAACGCCTACCGTTTTCTATGCCGTCAACGCGATAACTCTCAACCCGCAATCCTACATTTAATCGCCCCATACGTACATGACGCAAGAGTAATTTACGCCCCCATAGTGATGTATCCGAACCACCTTTTGAAAAGTATTCGGCGCAAAGCCCTCCGTTTTTATATGCTTCTTGGTCATAACCTTCCTCTGCGTAGGCTTCGTCACCTATATTATTTAATCGTCTTGTGGGTTTATTGACACTGGAGTTCCATTGATTAATGGCTTTCTTAGCCTCTCTCTCTGAATCATAAAGGGTCATGCCGTCAATAAATACCGTGATCCAATGTTCCTGATTTCTACCTCCAGGGGGTTGAACATAAAATTCCACCACTTGAGAACCATTGGATCTCAGAGGGTTGTTCTGTGTCGCCTTAGAGTAGGGAGATAACGTAAATCCTTCGGGGAAATATTCTTCGGGAAGCCATAGTCCAGAGTATTCGGGGGCTTGTGCGAACGAGAAAGAGGATAAAAGAAAAATGATCCAGCATAAAAAGATCACGCTGATTAAAGACCACTGAAAAATATTTTTTATCATTGAATCCTCAGTGAATAAAAACTTTCGCTTTACAGAGCATGGCCGCAACCCATGCAATATTTGTCGCCGGCTTGAACCGGTTTCCCACAGGCAGGGCAGAAATTTTTCCTGGCTGAAACTATCTCTTTTGGCTTCGGCTTTGACTCCGGTTGGGTAGAACTCGTTTTTTTCTTGTGCCCGGGTGCGATCCACGGCTTAATGCCACAACGCTGCTTGGCTTCGGCAAATAGCTCCCAAAATTCGTTATCCACCGGCATGAACGATGCGCAATGCTTGAGGATTTGGTGGGCGGTGACCGGATCACCGCTGTCCAGAAAGAGACGGGCGGCCGGAATCAAAACAGGGAATTGACTGGAAATTACCGGCTGCTGAAGAAGAAAACGGTACTGGCGCATCGCCTCTTCCTTCCGGCCGGCACTCTGGAGTGCAAGTGCATAATTGGATCGAAGGGCGAGATTATCCGGATCCAGCGCCAAGCCAAGTTCAAAATAATGTGCGGCAAGATCAGGGAACCCTTCCTCCCCCAGCTTTATGCCTTCGACAGCAGCAAGCCTCGATCCTGCTTCTTTGTAGAAAATCTTCTCTTCGGGATTTTCGATCAAATACTTTTCCAGCTCATCGAGAAGAAGATCGAGGGCAACGCTCTGTGGATTAAATATTTTTTTTTCGCGGCCTGATCTGACAGGGAAAGGAATCGGAGGGAGGTTTAACTTCTGGCAGACACTTTCTGCCAGTGCATAAAACTGGATGTTTGACATGCGCTTCCTTTGATCAGAACTTTTTTATTCAATATAATTATAGAAAACGCCCTCTTATGTGTCAAGTTAATCATTGCCCACTCAAATGCCTGCAATGATTAATCACAAAAGCATCACATGGTCTTATACAGCTGTATAAAACATGATGTTATCTGTCATCGTTTCTTTAATCGCACCGTCCGACTTCAGCGCCTGAAGGTAGACATACGTATCGTTGAGCGCCATGAATTTTTCCCAATCGTCCCAAACGGCGGCCACGGCACCGATGATGTCACCGCATAACTCGAAG
>MWDG01000227.1 GCA_002070455.1 Deltaproteobacteria bacterium ADurb.Bin151 | reverse complement strand
TCCGTTGGCAGCAGGGATAACCGCAATGCATATTCAGTAAATGATCTGCAGCGCATAAACAAATGGCAAACTCCCTCTCGCATGATCACGCACCTTGCAGGGATTGTTCCCTGAACAATCCGCAATCTATTTTGGCGCGTTCGTGGAACGCGCCCTACAAATCTGCTTGGTCCCTGCGACGCCTTGTCTTTGAGTCTTTTGGGACAGCCTGCAAAACAGGTGAAGCGATATAGAATAAGTAAGGAGGACATGATGCGTAAATTGTCACCACTGTTGATCGCGGTGATGATCAGCCTGATCCTTTGCGGATTTTCAGATGCTGCGGAAAGAAGATCCCTTCTTAAGCCAACAGGAACAACGAAAGGAGCAAAACAGGGAATGAAGACCTACTACACGGGCAGATTTGCCATCGACCTGCCGGCAGAATTTCAACTGGAGATCCAGAGCCAAAAGATCCGATATGCAGAAGTGTTCGATTTCAAGTGGAAGGAAAGAGACCGCGCCAAAGAAAGAGAATCTCTCTGGGAACAAAAGCTGGCTAAAATAAAAAAACTGCAACTGCCTAAAGGCAGAAAGCAAATCATCATTGAAGAAAAACACCTGAAAGGCATCGGCAATTGGGCAAAGGCAGTTGAATATTATGGGGATCAATATGCACCAAATTGTGTGTATTGGAAAATATTAGTTGATTACGGAAATGTGGGGATATTCCTCACTCTTGATGGTGAAGATAATAATCTAAGTATACGTAATTTCACCAATATTCTCACCCATTACCAATACGGTTTAGACAATTTGACAAAGGATTCCTTTTGTCTGAACCACGGAAGAATTGAACTTCCCTATCTGGAGCATGAAAGAACCTACGCCCGTTTTGCCGGGCCAATGGGAATGAAGCTTGGGATACATATGAATGAAACTCACGAGGTTGAAGAAGTGGGACTGCTGGATAGTTTTACAGCCTCTCTGGCCATGAATTTTGCTCCCGGTGTTGATGTGGACAAGATCAGGGCAAGTAAACGCACAGTGGCAGGACTTCCGGGTGAGGAGCTTGTGACAAGAATGACTGAAGACGGGGATACAGACTTATATTTTGCATGGAAATATCAAGGCCAGGAAGACTCTGGAGAACATCCCGAAATTCGGATGTCAATTCAAGAATGCCCGGATGGCGAGCTGGATGAAAAATTAAAAATTTGGGATGCTGTGCTGGATTCATTCCGCCCGGCCTGCAGGCGTTAACGGAACCAGGATAAAAGAGGAATCGTCATGTCAGGTTTAACGAAAATCATTGAAGTAAGAGCAAGGGACCTTAATAAAGCAGTCGAAGGACTGGAAACGGAGAAGCGGAACCGGATTGTCATCGAGCGCGACATTCTGCCCATCATCTTTGTGCCCGGCATTATGGGAAGCCGATTGAGAAATAATAAAGGTGAAAAAGTTTGGGATCCTGATAAAAAGCGATTCATGTTATTAAATCACGGTGCATTATGGGTTAATGCCAAAAGTCGTAAAGAACTTGTTATCGGGGAGAAATTCGATCCCTCCTACCTGGAAGTCTTTAACGATGACCCGGAACACAACAAGGTTCTTGCTGATCAGCATGACAAGACCCGCGACAAGCGGGGCTGGGGAGGCGTTTACTGGAACAGCTGCGGTGAATTCCTCAAGAAATTGCAAACCAGGCAGTGGGACCAGACCGTGAATCTCTTCTTCGAGTTCCCCGTCCATGTCTTCGGCTATAACTGGACCGCCTCCAATGGCCTGGCCGGACAAAAGCTTGCCGCGGAAATTGACCGGGTGATCCAATTCTATCGGGATATGGGCCGGTATTGTGACTATGTGATCCTGGTGACCCATTCCATGGGAGGGCTGGTGGCAAGAAGTGCCTGCATGCGTGAGGGAATCAAGGACAGGGTGCTGGGTGTTGTCCATTCCGCCCAGCCGTCAGATGGATCTCCCGCCGCCTACTGGCGGATGAAAGGGGGAT
Organism: Deltaproteobacteria bacterium ADurb.Bin151; assembly: GCA_002070455.1. Lineage (GTDB taxonomy): Bacteria > Desulfobacterota > Syntrophia > Syntrophales > Smithellaceae > UBA8904. The sequence continues at coordinate 162 of MWDG01000227.1, read as the reverse complement.
TTGAAAGGCCGCACAGCGTTCCGGCCATGGGCATCATGCAATGGTTCAAAAACCCGGTCAAGGCATTCAAACACAAAAAAGCCAACATGATTCAAGGCGAAGGGATGGGGATCCCCTTTACCGACCTGAAAATCAGTGAGGGGAAAATAACGGCCTGGATCC
>MWDG01000226.1 GCA_002070455.1 Deltaproteobacteria bacterium ADurb.Bin151 | reverse complement strand
GGCGCTTCATTGGCACCCAGACGATGATCATTGCCGTAGGAAGCGACGGTGGCCCGCAGGATGTCCGCATTTTTATAAATAGCACGGACCGTGGCGATCAGGAAAACGAGGAACTGGATGTTATCATGGGGCGTCTTGCCGGGATTGAGCAGATTATTGCCATTATCATCGGACAGTGACCAGTTGACATGCTTGCCTGAACCGTTGATTCTGGCAAAAGGTTTTTCATGAAGCAGAGCCGCGAGACGATGTTTTTTGGCCACGTATTTGAGCGTCTCCATCACCATCTGGTTGTGGTCCGTGGCGATGTTGGCTTCTTCATAAACAGGAGCAATTTCATACTGGCTTGGTGCGACCTCGTTGTGGCGCGTCTTGGCCGGAATGCCGAGCTTGTATAGTTCTTCCTCCACATCGTGCATGAATGACGAGATGCGTTCCTTGATGCTGCCGAAATATTGATCCTCCAGTTCCTGACCCTTCGCGGGAGGAGCGCCGACAACCGTTCTGCCGCCCAGTACCAGATCCTGACGTTTGTAATAATAATCCATGTCGATCAGAAAATACTCCTGTTCGGCTCCCAGGTTGACATGGACTTTTTTTACATTTTTCGCGCCCAGCAGTTTGAGCATGTTTACCGAGCTTTTATTGATGGCGCGAAGTGAGCGCAAAAGCGGCGTTTTTTTATCCAGCACCTCACCGGTGTAGGAAATAAAGGCCGTCGGAATACAAAGGGTTGTGGAAATGCCGTTTCGCTTGATAAAGGCAGGCGAGGACATGTCCCAGGCCGTATAGCCGCGCGCTTCAAAGGTCGCTCGGATTCCACCGGAGGGAAAAGAAGACGCGTCGGGTTCTCCCTGCACCAGCTGCTTGCCGGAAAAACGTTCAATGACCGTACCGGGGCCGTTCGGATCGGCAAACGCGTCATGCTTTTCTGCGGTCGTGCCGGTCATTGGCTGAAACCAGTGCGCAAAGTGCGTTGCGCCCTTCTCAATCGCCCATTCTTTCATGGCGTGGGCAACGACATTGGCCGTCTCGGCATCGAGGGGTTTGTCCTCGTTGACCGACTGCATCAATTTTTTATAAACATCTTTGGGGAGCTTTTCTTTGATGACGGCCTGATTAAAGGTATCTTCGCCAAAATACTGCGATACGGGAACAAACTTTTCTTTTTCAATAATGTATTGCCTTTCCGCCGCGATGGTTGGTTCGCTTTTTTTCATCATTTCGTCATCCTTGATTAGAAGATAATATTCTTTACTCCAAAGGCGTATTTTCCGCAAGCTCCCAAACATTTTTAAACCTGCAGAAAAAGGGACATGAAAACTGCATTGTGAAGGACAAAAACGGTTATTGATTTAGAACGATTATCTGCTAATATATTTTACCCAAGCGAATCAGACGCGAAAGGCAGAAACGGTATGGAAAACATTTTCCCGGTAGCGATTGGCATAGGGCTGGCGGCGGCCTGTGGCTTCAGGGTTTTTGTTCCCCTGCTGATCTTGAATCTTGCGGCATTGTCCGGACATCTCACTTTGCCTGCCGATTTTGCCTGGATAGGCGGCACTTACGCAACCATGGCCTTTGCCACGGCAACGGTTCTTGAAATCATCGGTTATTATATTCCCTGGCTTGATCATGTGCTGGACACCATCGCAACACCCGCAGCGGTCATTGCCGGAACGGTGACCACTGCCGCGGTGATCACCGATATTACCCCGTTTCTGAAATGGACCATGGCCCTGATTGCGGGAGGCGGAATCGCAGGTCTGGTTCAGGCGTCCACAGTTGCCGTGCGCGCAAAATCAACCATTGCTACCGGGGGCACGGCCAATCCGATCTTTTCCACTATGGAACTGGCCGGATCCATTATCGTAGCCCTGCTGGCGGTTTTTGTACCGATCCTGGTTCTGGTTCTTGTTGGAATATTTTTAATCTGGATCGTGAGGAAAATACTAAGACGCTTGTTCAAAAGAGCCAACAGCCAACCATGAGAAACCTTTTTAGACAGCTATTCAGCCCTCACATTTTGAGAAAAACAGGAATTGCATTGAGATTTATTTCAGGCCTGTGATGAATTTCGTTTTTCAGCCATGTCCTTTAGGTAATGCGCATATTCCATATCGAGCCTGGTGGTGTGGTTAAAAATCCACTCTTTCAGAAAAACGATCATTTT
>MWDG01000225.1 GCA_002070455.1 Deltaproteobacteria bacterium ADurb.Bin151 | reverse complement strand
GTTACTGTTCAGTGGCCAGCCAAACAGGCCAACTCATAACTATTCTTTTACCATCTCACATCTCAAAAAAACATTGAAAAATAAGCATTTTTTTGCATTTTACTATTGCATCCTATATGGTTATGTGTTATAATTATCGCATAACCATATAGGAGGTGTCACATGGCAATCATCAAACAATTCGACAAACGTTCCGGCATCACATACGTTTACGATTCCAAATCCTATTACGACAAAGTCAAGAAATGTTCCCGTGCAAAGCGCACTCTGATCGGTCGTCTCGATCCGGAGACCGGCGAGATCATCCCGACCGATGGCAGAAACAAAGGTGCAAAGTCCCGTTCAACAGAAGCTTCTCCTGACATTGACATGGCAAAACGCATTCGACAGCTTGAAGACGAAAACCGGCAGCTCAAGCTTCAGATCAATGCTCTTAAAAAAGAGATCGATCGCCTCAATGATTCACGCTGCAAATAAGGGAGGACTGTCTTGACTCTGCAGGAAGCTCACGAACTTCAGCGCAAAGAACTCATGTCGCTGCGTGCTGAAAACAAACGCTTAAAGAAACAGACATCCGGGCTTTTCCCTGTAGAGGAAAAGGAAACTCTGGAGCGTCATGTTCGTCATCTGGAACAGGTGATCAAAACTATGGAAAGGCGCCACGCTTCCGCCAGAGCTAACTGGAAACTTACCGATGATCATCGCTTTGATCTCCTGCTGGAGATTCTTGATCTTAAGGATCAGGTTTCCGCACTGACCGTTGAAAATGAAGCCCTTCGTATCCGTGCGGAAAAGGCAGAAGCAGAGGTTCTTATGTTAAACGGTACAAACCGCAGGTTAGAAAAGAAGATCCATACAAATTTCGAGAACTCTTCTCTTCCCTCTTCTGCTCTCCCTTTTCGCAAAAAGGTTCCTAACAGCAGAAAGCCTTCCGGCAGAAAACCGGGCGCCCAGCACGGTCACAGGTCACACACTGCAGCAAAACTTATTCCTACGGAAGCCCCTATCCATCTTCCTGTTCCGGAAGGATTCATAAATGATCCGAACATTTATCCGACAGGGAAAACGATCACCAAACAACTTGTCAATCTTCGTGTACAAGTCAGTGTTCAGGAATTCGTTGCAGATGAGTTTCGAAACCGTCTGACCGGATCCAGAGTTCACGCTCCTTTTCCTGTCGGAGTCACAAATCCTGTAAACTACGGTCCTTCCGTAAAAGCACTCGCCTTCCTTCTAAACAACTATTACAATGTTTCTGTTTCAAAAACAAAACAGTGCATTTCCGATATCACGAAAGGCATTGTATCCCTCGCAACCGGTACGATCTGTAATCTTTCCAAAGAATTCTCTGTTGCTACCAGGAAAGATCGTGCAAAGATCTTTTCACTTCTTACACACGCAGACGCTCTGTACTCGGATGCTACCGTGAGTAACATCAACGGTACCCGCAAAGCTGTTATTCTTTGCACCGATAAGAAACATGTTTTATTCCAGCATCTTGATCACAAAGGACATGACGGTTTATCACAGACTCCGGTCAAAGAATTCGAAGGAACTCTCATCCATGATCACGACCGCTCGTACTACGCATACGGAAAAGATCACCAGGAATGCATCGCTCATGTTCTACGTTATCTTGTGGGAGCCATGGAAAATGAACCGGATCTCACATGGCATAAACAAATGCACAAGCATCTCCGCAAGATGATCCATCTCACCAAAAAACATAAAGACGGCATGCCAACTGAGATGATAAAAACTCTTACTCAAAGGTATGAGGAAATCCTTTCCACAGCTGAGCTGGAATACCAGGAGCATCCTCCTGCCAAAGAATATATGGATGGCTTCAATCTGCAAAAACGATTACGGGAGTTTCAAACAGAACACCTATACTTTTTATCGCATCCGTATATCGACTATACTAACAACATCAGTGAGCGTGAACTAAGAAAATTCAAGCGCAAACAAAAGCAGGCTGTTGTTCTCCGAAGTGATTCGGGAGCTCAGTATATCTGTGATGCCCTGACGATCATAGAAACCTCTCGCATGCAGAATCGAAACATATATGACACTGTAGAATCAGCGTTTGTCAAGGAGCCCAAATCAGATCCGTAAATCTTTGTGAAAATCCACTAAATTATTCCTGTACCCCCTCTCTTTTCAACATTTGGCTAGCCTTTGAACAGTAAC
>MWDG01000224.1 GCA_002070455.1 Deltaproteobacteria bacterium ADurb.Bin151 | reverse complement strand
ATAAGACTTTTTTTCCATGGAAATGAACTCCTTAGAACATGATTAAGAGGTTTGTAGAATAAAAAAACACTACATGTAGTATGATGTACGTCATTAACCACAACATCTAGACGATGTCAATAGATGGAAATGAAATTTTTTAAAAAGTAAAAAATGGCGCGTGGTTCGAGGTGAAAAATTCCGGAGTACGCGCCAGGATCGGCACGATTGCCGGATGTTTTTTAAATTTTTTCTGAAGAAAATTGCGGACATGAGCGCGCTGCCAGCCGTCGGGGTGTTGAAAGTTTTTATACAGGGACAAATCTCCTTCATAAAAATCGGATGTGGCAAGGTTTTGTGCCTGTGCACTGCCCGCGGGCAGATTGAAAACGGCCAGGTTCAGGAAGTGAATGCAACCGGCGTGACGGGATGCAAAATCGAGCGTTTTGACGGCACTTGCCTCGTTTTCCTGCGGGGTGCCGAACAGAAAATAGCAATAGGTTGCAATCCCTGCTCCGGTGATTGTCTTAAGAGCTGCCGAAGCCGTCTTCAAATCGATTCCCTTGTTCAGGCTATCGAGTACGCATTGATCGCCGGATTCGATGCCCAGTTTGAGCATGACACAGCCGCCAGCCTTTAATTCACGGCAGAAATCTTCGTTCGTTAAATGTTCGGTTACTCGGGCAAAACCATACCAGGGGATGCCCGGTGGCTGCTGAGCCATTGCCTGCAGCCGCACCGGAGCAATCGAACTGTCCAGAATGTGAATCAGGGAGGGTCCTGTCTTTTCTGTAATGGTTCGCAGTTCCTCTGCGTCACGGGCGGGAGACAGTGGAAGGTAGGGATTGCCTTCGGCGGTTTCCGGGCAGAAAGCGCATTTTCTCCACCAGCAGCCGCGTGCGGTACTGTATGGAAGGACAAAACCCGGCGACAGATATGGTTTATCCGTTACAAGGCTGTAATCGGTAAAGCCGGTTCTCTGAATATCTTCTGCACCTAAAAGATCCAGCAGTTTTTCCTCTCCTGCCCCCGCAATGACTTCATCAACCAGGCCCGTAAAAAAATCAGAACGTCCTGTGATTTGCACCCAGGATGTCGTCAGGGATCCTCCAAGAACTATTTTCTGCCGCGGATGCTCCCTTTTGATAAATCCGATCATGGCCAGGGTGCAGATTGCCTGGCTTAAAAAATTCAGGGAAAACCCGATATATTCAGGCGTCTCCTCCATGGCCTGCGTCAGGCGCTTTAAAAAATACGGGTAAAAGGGATTGGCTTCAGGATTTTCGGCAGCCGCGATCAGATCACCGCTTTTGACCGGAGAAAGTTTCTTGTCCGTGTAGTCGGACAGGGTCAACATTGCTCCGTAAGGCTGACAGGCCATATTCAGGGCATGGTTTAGGTCCACGACTGCACGTGTGTAGCGGCTTTTCTCATGGAAAGTATCGATGCTTCGCAGGGCGTGCAGATTGCCCTCAAGATTTTTAAAGGAGCGGAAATCCCATTTGCTGCGCGCGGTTCCGTCTCTTGAGGCAGATCGCATCAGCCAAAGAATACCTTCCAGATTTGCATCCACCACTTGATGTTCGACGCTGTTGGCTTTCAGGCAGGCCGATAGCCTGGCAATACCTGCCGGCGGTTCCGATGGTTTGGCAACAGGCGGATGAATGAAAATGATTTTCGGTTTCATAAATTTCCGATCGGTTGATGCATTCAGAGATTCCCGGTGCTATATACCATTTCCGGATCAAAGATGATATTATCTGCGTCCACTCTTGCGCAGGAGAGGTCTCGTGCTTAAATTTGCGCCTTGACAGGGGGCGGATTTTTAAGCGATAGTCAGCCCGCTTTAAAAAGAGTTTTACCGTTTCTTTCAATAAATAAGGCATTGTGCACAAGCCGGTTCTCTTCACTGGCGACACATACCTGCTGCCGGGAAATCAGCCCCGCACAGGCATTTAAGGGTAAAGTGTGAAAAAAATTTTTCATTTATCTTGTCGTGAATACCTGAAAAATCTTTTCTTGTGTGCTGCGGTCATCATGACACTGACACAGGGCATGGCCCTTGCCGCGGAAAAGTATCCTCCGCGCAGGGGAACGGCCGTCAACGATTTTGCCGGGGTGATTGATGCGGCAAACGCGGTTAAAATGGAATCCCTGGCGCGTGAAATCCTGCAGAAAACAGGCATGTCGGTCGTTGTGGTAACAATGCCGGAACT
>MWDG01000223.1 GCA_002070455.1 Deltaproteobacteria bacterium ADurb.Bin151 | reverse complement strand
GCGTCATTCGCCCCATCCAATCGATTAAAGATGCCTGTCTGGGTTGCCATCCCAATTCCTCCGAGGAAGAGAAGCGCTACCAGATTGAGACGGCCCAAAACTACACCAGGGGCAAAATGCGCAAGGCGGAATACTGGCTGGCGAAATTAATCGACACCTACGAGGCCGCCCAAAAAGCCGGCGTTCCGGAAGCGACCCTCGCGCAGGCCCGGGAAAAGCACGAAGAAGCGCATGTTTTGTGGGAATGGTGGACGGCGGAAAACAGCGACGGCTGGCACAACCCACAACTCGCCCGGGAGAGCTTAACCGCATCGATCATTGCATCGAAAAAAGGCGTGGACATCCTGAACCGGGCCAGGGCAGCCAAATGAAAAAGAGGGAGCGGGACTTACTTTTCCAGGCAAAAGGACGGTCGACTATTACGCAGGGCTTTGCAGAATAGTCTTGACTATCGTGCAAAGCCCTGCTAAATAGTCAGGCATGAAACGTTACCTTTATGAGCCAATCAGGAAAGATCTGCAAAAGAAAATGGTCATTCTGACCGGGCCGAGGCAGGTTGGAAAAACCTGGCTCGCCAAAGCGCTGATGGCGGAATTCAAATCGCCGCAGTACCTGAACTTCGATAGCATCGCCGACGCCAAAATCATCAACCATCAGTCATGGCCTCTTCAGAGCGATCTGCTGATCCTCGATGAAATCCACAAAAAGCCGCAGTGGAAAAAATTTGTCAAAGGCGCTTTTGATACGCGCGCCGGGAATCAGGCGATATTGGTTACCGGAAGCGCCAGGCTCGATACGTTCCGTCAATCCGGCGAATCCCTGGCCGGCCGCTATTTTCCCATGCGACTCAATCCGATTTCCGTTTGTGAACTTACAGATGGGGCAAAACCAGAGGAAGCTTTAACCCTGCTGAACCGGTTTGGAGGATTTCCCGAGCCCTTTCTATCCGGTTCGGACCAGGAGGCGGCGCGCTGGCGCAACCAGTATTATGCGGATTTGATCCGCGAAGACATTCTGGAATTCGGACGCCTGCAGGAAGTGCGCACGATGCGGCTTTTGCTGGAATTGCTGCGATCCCGGGTCGGCTCACCTCTTTCCTACACGTCGATTGCGCAGGACCTCCAGATCGCCCCCAACACCGTCCGGCGATACATTGATATTCTGGAAAGCTTGTGCATCGTATTTACGATACGTCCTTTTCATCACAACGTGGCCCGAGCAATTTTGAAAGAGCCCAAACTGTATTTTTATGACAGCGGATTTGTGCAGGGTGATGAAGGCGTTCGTCTGGAAAATACCTGCGCGGTTTGTCTTCTGAAGCATGTTCAGTATCTGCAGGATATCAAAGGCGAAGACGTGGAATTGAACTATATCAAAACCAAAGAGGGGAAAGAGGTGGATTTCACGCTGAGCCGCAAAAAAAAGGCGACGCACCTGATTGAAGTAAAAACGTCGGATGACTCGCCTGCCCCGTCTCTGGTCGCTTTATCGAAAAGAATGCCCGATGCAGCGGCCATTCAGCTCGTTGCAAATCTCCGGCGCGAACAGCAGATCGATCGCGTTGCAGTGGCAAGCGCCGGCAAATGGCTCGCACAATTATCAGCGTAATGAAGTGTAAGAGGGTCGCCATGAAGCGAGATATTGAAAAATACACCCCGAAGATTGCCCTGATTACAAAGCCTTCAGCAAATCCTTTGCCGCAACGGCCACCTGGGTAAACATTCCTTTGGACACCAGCTTTTCCAGCCCGTCGGAAACAGAAAATACTTCAGCTTCGACAACTTTGATCTTTTTCCCGTTGTTGATCACTTTTGATCTGCAGATCATGACCGGACCGGTAGCCGGTTTGAAATAGTTGATTTTAAATTCTACCGTCAGAATGCGGAATTGATCGGATACCGTCGTAAAGGATGCGTATCCTGATGTATGATCCGTCATGGCCGCTATCACTCCGGCATGCACAAATCCGTCCTGCTGCCGGTGTTCCTGACGCACTTTCAGGCAGGATTCAAACAGGCCATAATCCGCGCGAAGAACTTCCACCCCGCAGAAAGCGATGAAACCCTGAACAAAATCTTTTTTTAAAAATTCAATCCGATCAGACGACATAAACCTCCTCAATTTTCAAAAATCTTTTTCTATACGTCCCAGATGAAGATCACGCCGCTGGTCGGGAAGACCCATTCTTCGGGGGCGA
>MWDG01000222.1 GCA_002070455.1 Deltaproteobacteria bacterium ADurb.Bin151 | reverse complement strand
AAGAAACGGGAAGGACACCTTTGCGGCAATTGAGAGACTTTCGTTTAAAGTGGCCGTTCTTCCCCTGCTGACGGGGAAAATTGTCATCAAAAAAATGCAATTTGATAAGCCGTCATGCAGCTTGTATCGGGATAGTAGCGGTGTCCTGAATATCAGTGACCTCCTGGAGAGTCAAAAACCCCCGTCCATTGAGATCAGAAGAATGGTCATCAATGACGGAGCACTTACATTTACCGATCATCACGTCATCCCCTCCGGGTGGACGATCAGGCTTTCGGATATAGATTTTGGCATTCGCAAGCCCATCTTCGGGCGGGCGACGGATCTTAATTTTCTGGCCGCTCTAGATCAGAAAGGGAAGAAGGGTATTTTGTCCGTCAACGGCAGTATCCGGTTTCCCGGCAAGAATGAATCCCTGGCCAACAGCCACGTCAATGCCAGGATCATCGCGACAGGTCTGAGCATCAATCAATATGGGCCGTATTGGAAAAAGGTTCTTCCTTTCCGGAAAGCGGCGGGAGGCCTGAATATCGATGTCCGTATCAAGGGAGACGCGCACCGATTCAGTTCGGAAGGATCTGTTGCCGTAAAGAATCTGCATCTGGAATACCCGCAAGTGTTCCACGCTTCTCTCACGCCGAAAGATGCAAGTCTTAACTATGCACTACAGCGCACCCCGTCTGAAATCATCATGGAAAAAATGGCTCTGGTGGTCGATGATTTAAAAATATCGGGAAGCGCGGCCATCAGAGATATCGACAAGAAGGATCCGCTGATTACAGCGAAAGCGTCCTCCTCACGCGTTTCTCTGGAGAAGTTGGGTCCTTTTGTTCCCTATGGAATCATTGCTGAAGGCGTGGCCGACTTTATCAAAACCAATATCAGGGGGGGGAAGTACCAGCTGAAAGAAGGCAGTATCCATGGGAGGATCAGCCAGCTCGCCCATATGGGTGAAAATGAAAATTGCAAAGTTCTTCACGTCAAAGTCGGGGTGGATGAAGGGATTGTTTCGTATGATAAGAACATTCCTGTTATCAGCGGCATCAGGGGTGAACTGGAATTCCTTGGCAGGGACATGTTCCTGCATCATATGACCGGCAAATTCGGAGAATCACCGGTGGCCCTTGAAGGAAGAATTACCGGTTATTGCATGTCCGGACCTTCCGGCTACCCGTTTACCCTGACGATGAATCCCGGACAAAAAGAAGTCGCGTGGCTTCTTGGAATCGACGCGGGCAGTAATTTTGTGTTCACGGGGAAGACGTTTCTCCGGATGACAGGATCGGGAACGACGGATCACTATAGCTTAGATGGCGACTGGGAACTTACGGATGCAACCTATAACTATAAAAATGTTTTCACCAAACAGCCATCGCAAAAGAATCAGGTTGCTTTCAAGTCCAGCTTCACATCCGGCCAATGGCAGATGGAAGCCTTCTCCTTCTGGCTGGCTTCTTTGAGGATAAACGCTGCCGCCAAATACGGGTTCAAAGACAAAGTGATTTCCCATTTCGCCGTTGAATCAAATCCCTTTCAAATGGAGCATCTGCTATCGAATCTGCCGCAAATGGGCAAATATCAGCCGGTCGGGAGCATGCAGTTTGCACTTACAGGCAGCGGCACCGCAGAATCCATTGCAGATCTTGATTTGCAGGGCAATGTCACATTTTCCGGCGTCTCCTTCAGGCCCATTGAAACCTTCAGTCCGATCAGTGTCTTAAAAGGCTCGGTCAGCATCGGCAAAAACAGATTGGACACATCGTTGCTTACAGGAAGAATCGGGAAATCCCCGGTGCAAGGCAGGGCATCATTGCAAAACTTCAGCAACCCGTCTGTCAGTATCAATGTTTCATCAGACCTCCTGAACCTTGAAGATGTCGGATTAATAAGCCCCTCCGGTGCAATCAAGCTGAAAAACTTTACAGGGGATTTTGTTTTCAGGGACAATAAGCTTTTAGTCAACAGGCTGTCCGCCGGGTTGAATCATTCGGTGTTCCATGTGACAGGCAACATGCCGGATGTGAAAAAGCCATTTTTTGATATCCGTGTTACTGCACCTTTTCTCGATACGGATGATATTATTCTTCTGTCCGGTCTCAACGCGCGCCCAAAAAAAGAATCAGCTTCGGACGAGGAGTTGTCCCTGAAAGCCTCTGTTCACGCTCATCGGGGAAAGATATATTCGATTCCCTGCTCAGAGCTCTCGACCGTATTAACCTACAGA
>MWDG01000221.1 GCA_002070455.1 Deltaproteobacteria bacterium ADurb.Bin151 | reverse complement strand
TGCGATCAAAACCGTCCAGCATTTCCTCCAGGAACTGCAGATGATCGGAGGTGGGAATATCGCCGTACAGAAAAAAGCGGGCATTGGTCGGAGAGTAATACTTCCGGTGAAAATTCCTGAATTGTTCATACGTAAGTTCAGGAATCACGTCCGGGTTGCCCCCGGAATCCAGGGCATAGATGGAATCCGGGTACAGGTTTTCCTGGATGTCTTTGTACATCAGTGAATCAGGGGACGAATAGACTCCTTTCATTTCATTGTAGACAATGCCGGAAATGATCAGATCGCTTTCGATATTTCCGGGTACGGCAAATTCCAGGTGATGGCCTTCCTGCAGAAAGGTTTCCCTGAGCATGCGGGGGCGCAGGACCAAATCTGTATAAACACGGGCAAGATTGTAGAAGTCCGCTTTGATCTGACTGGCCACCGGATAGACCGTTTTGTCCGGATAGGTAAAAGCATTGATGAATGTCTGCATGGTGGAGCGGATCAGTTCTTTGAAGGCATCCCTGAGCGGATATTTTTCCGAGCCGGCCAGTACGGAATGTTCCAGAATATGAGGCAGTCCTGTCGAATCTTCGGGCGGTGTCCGGAACCCGATGGCATACAGGTTTTCCCGGTCAAAGGCATGCAGATGCAGTACTTTCGCCCCCGTTTTGATGTGTTCAATTTCATACGCGGTAAGGCGCATAGCCTCTATGGTTTCCACCCGCAGCACCTTGAAGCCGCCTGACAGATCGCCGGCTTTCATGGTCGGTTCCGGGACATTTGCTTGAGGCATTTCTGTTACGCTCCTTGATGTTCTGTGCAATGATTTATTCCGGGCAATCCTGAATCATGACCCGGCGGTTTTGCAGCTGGCCTTCCAGCGTGCTGTTGTCGGCAATCGGTTCGGATGATCCAACGCCCTTGACGATCAGTCGTTCCCCGTCGATGCTGAACTTTTCAACGAGGTAATTTTTCACGCCCTCGGCGCGCTGACGGGAGAGCTCCATGTTGTAATCTTCTGAACCCACATTGTCCGTGTGGCCGGTAATTTTCAGCTTTGCTTTTGGATTTTTCACCAGGTACTCGAGGATGATTGGCGCCTTGTCATCCAGGCTTTGATGAACATACGTTGAATTGGTTTCAAATTCAACACTGATATTGACGCAACTGGCTTTGCTGAAATCTTCCCTGGCCGGTATTTCTACAGGGACTTTCGGAATGGATTTCCGTTTCGGAGCTGAAATAACGGGAGTTCGGGCGACTATTTTTTCCTTGGCGGCCTGGGTTACCGCAATATCCTTCACCTCGCTGCTGAAGAATATATCGCCAATCATGCCTTCGGCGGAATTCTTTGTTCGCTGGGTGTTGATATGAACCTGTACGCCTGTGGTTACTCCCAGCGGTTCACCGCCGTTGATGTCGGCAAAAAGTCTTTTATAGTCTTCGTAGATATTGCGCCGTTCCGTGTACCACTGGCCCGTTTTATCGGTTTTATTCCTTAAAACAACATAACGCAATTTATCGCCGCCTATCTGCTTGCTGCGTCCGCTCCAGCCTTTAGGTGCTTCATTGTCCCAGATATAACCGACGACAGGCGTGTTCAGCACGGCGGGGAACCCCGTTTCCTTGAAAGCGACATAAACCTGCAGGGCCTGGTCATCCGCCTCTTTTTTGCGGACATCGCCTCCTGCAGGCAGTTTGTTGACCTTCCAGCGCCATGAGATGATCGGAAAATCCTTCACGTTCACCCGGGCAGATGTGCGGAGGCCGAAAGAAGTGTTGCCCTGGGAGAACAAATGCAAGTAATAATTTGTCCCGTCTTTTCCGATTTTCATGGTTGGTGATCCGGCTTTTTTATCCCAAACCCAGCCTGCGGGCGCTCCGCCGGTCATATCTACGGATCGAAACCTGGTTACCGGAATGACCGCCGCACGGGCGACGGCGCAAACCGTAACGATCAGAAAAATGGATAAAAAACAACCCAGGAAGGACCGTGTGCTTTTACTCATGACGGCCGGCAGCTTTCTGCGCTCGCAACGCCATGATTTCCGTTCGGGTAAAAACAGACTGCAGATGATCCACATGCTGAAGGATGTTTTCTTTGCCGCCTTCTTCACGATCAATCAGTGCAATCACGCGGTCGATGACCAGCCCGGCTTTGCGGGCATATTCGATGGCGGTTATCGTGGAACCGCCCGTGGTGATTACATCATCGATAATCACGACTGTTTCGCCGGC
>MWDG01000220.1 GCA_002070455.1 Deltaproteobacteria bacterium ADurb.Bin151 | reverse complement strand
TCCCTGAATTCTGTTTTTCAGCAAAACGTCCAGAGAGCGCAGCCACTTGCCTTCGTAAGTGAAAACATGGATCAGCGCGTGAAAATAGTCGGCCAGATACAAAAGACCGTCGCGGGCAGCCATGTCTTCCGGCCCCACGGGCGACCTGAAATGGTAAAGATACCGGCCCTGGCCGTTGCAAACGAGAATGTCGTTGCAGCAGCAGTGGCAGCCCTGGCCGACAAAGAGCAGATCGCGGGACACCGAATAGGTCATGGACATAAGGCAAAGACTGTGGATTCTTTTTTCCCGGTAATCCAGGCGGTCCCGATAATCGCCATGTTTTTTTATGTCTCTGATAAAATAGGACTTCTTGCGCTCCGTGTTGCGGGATGTCCATCTGCAATCATGCCGCATCAGGCGTTTTCGATACGTGCATTTTCCCCGCGAATCCACGCCGATCAGGTAGGCCAGATCGGTGGCCAGAATGAAGTTTCCACTTTGATCGCGGGTTGCAAACAGCGGCTCATGACGACTGGTGACAGGTTTCCCCTTGTCGTTGAAAAGAAGAATATCCCCTTTATATTTAAGGCTTTGGCTGTCGAAACGGTAAAGGAAAGGCCCTCCGATGGTGGACCATCCATTGTCGGAAAAAAAGACCCACAGATCGTGGCTTTCGTTATCGATATGCAGGTGCAGGCTGTCCATATTTTTGCCTTAATAAATGATAAGAGTCCAGTTCAGCAGATAGTAGCCCGCAATCAGCGCGGCGATCACGGCTATGGCGATGACGATCTTTTTAAAAGTCATGATTCTATTCTTTCCTTTATCGGAAGAATAAAACCGGCCCGCCCATGTATTGCAAAACCTTCGGTCCGAAGATCAGCCAGGCAAACAGCACGGCGAGCGCCAGTACCAGTAATAAAATCTTCGTTTCTTTCGTAATGATCGACATGACCGTTTCAACCTCCCTTTGACTGACATATTATACAGGCCTGAGGCGTTTGTCAAGTTTTTCATCAATAATATCAATATCTTATGTCGATGTTCATATAAAAATTACAATTTCTATATGAACGGCGCTGAATATTAAAAAATGTTGCTTATGTTTTTGATATTGTTAGCTTTATGAAATGAACGATTGAAAATGAAAAACAAAAAATGATGAAAAATATTTTTGGCTCTTTTTCTGTTTCATCGGCCGGCTTCCGCCGGTGAAAACATTTCATATAGAAATTGTTTATTTCCATAGAAAAATGTTTTCATCTATTGGATTATATTCATCTTTTATCTTTACTTTTTCCGCCCGACGGTGTATTGACATTTTGGCGCCTGCATTTTGGCGATATTCAAAGCGCATTTTTCTTCCTGATGAATGAGGGCATGACGATGAGAAAGATATTCCTCCTGACCATTCTTTTTTGTCTGATCACTGCTAACGCTTGGGCAGTGGTGGTCACAGGATCGGGATCGACAAAAGAGGAAGCCATCCATAACGGTTTGCGGGATGTGGTAGAGATGTACACCGGCGCTTTGGTCTATGGGGTGACGGATGTTGAAAATTATCAAGTCCGGAAAGATCAGATCGTCGCTGCTTCACTGGGTCATGTAAAGAAATACCGGATAATCAGGACGTCAAAGATTGACGACCTCGTCCTCGTCACACTGGATGTCAGCCTTTCGGAGGACAAGATAGAAAGGATTGTTCGCGACAATGTCCATCTGATCACTTACGAGGATGTCCTGCGCGACTACAACAACGTGACCCAGCGGCAGGACCAGATCCGGAAACTTATGGACATGATGAGGATTCTGGCCGGCCGTCCGGTTCATGAGAAATACGGCGTCATTTATGAAGGCTACGAGATCAAGCGCATCGGCGCCACTCAGGTGGATGTGATTCTGAAGGCCCGCGTTACAGTAAATTCCTTCTACAGCAGGGCCTACAATGAAATTCTCAAGAATCTCTCCGAGCGGGAAAACTCGTCTGAGACCTGGCTGGTAGGGGGAAATTATCGTATCGAGTCGGGCCGTCTCACTAATAACCAATATCACATTGCCGATGATATGGAGGCTTCGACCATCGATGATGTTCGCGCTCAGGTTCACGTCAACGGCATGCCGGTGGATCAATGCAGAAAGTACCGTGACAATCTGATGGTGGTTTACAAACCGGCCGCGATTGCCGGCGCATTTGTAAAGGGTTTTCCCAGGGCTTTTAAGCAGGCATGGAATGAAGAACCGCCGACC
>MWDG01000219.1 GCA_002070455.1 Deltaproteobacteria bacterium ADurb.Bin151 | reverse complement strand
TCAGGCGGAAACTGGGGATCACGGAGAATAAAATCAGTAAGAAGAACTCCCTGGTGTTTAAGGCGGAAAAAGGGGCCGGGGTCATCGGAAAACCCGTCTTAATTGAAATGGCAGGCAAGCTGCTGTCTCCTTCTGTGATTACGGACACCGACTGGTATCAAAACCGCGGCGGCTACCGGGAGCGGGTCAATGACAAAGGCCTTCCCGCAAAAGACGGAGACCTGCAGCTGGTGACCCTGCAGCTTCCCGACGGGGCGGGTGACGGCACGGTTCCGGAATCATCGGCCATGGCCCTGCAATTACCGACGGACAAGCAGCGGACCTTTTGCATTGCCGACCGGCATGAATTTCAGGGGTTTTTCCCTGGGCAGAATCCGCGACTGAAGCCGAAACACCAGCCGGACTTTGACGAGGGGTATTTCGACCGCGGCCATGAGCCGGTTTTAAATACCTCCAGCGCCCGGTTCATCACCTTTACCGCCATCGAGAACATCTGTCGTAAAGAGATCAGACGGCTGCTGCAAAAATAATGACGGCATGAATATCAACATTCCATGAATATAATCAACCGTTCACCCATGGCAGCAGCAACATATTTCCTGATGGACAGGGATGGCGCAGAGGTCATGCTTTTGGTGCTCAAGGGAACCTGGCGCATAGAAAGAGGCGGGGCCTTATCCATTGCCGAGGAACAAATGCCGGTCATTTCTGAACCGGTCTATCGCGGTGAACCTAGCAAGTCGAGTCTGATCATTGACACGGATGCGGTCCTCGAAAAGACAGGCACCGACTGCGTGCTGATCGGCCATGCCAGGGCTCTGAAACCGCACCTGGCGCACGTGGATGTCACCTTTGGCATCGGGCCTGTTAAAAAGCAGGCGCGGGTGTTCGGAGACAGGCGCTGGAAGAAGGGAATCCTGGGAGGTGCCTCGATCATAAAAATCAGGCCTATTGAAGAGATCCCTCTCGTCTGGGAAAATGCCTTTGGCGGAATCGATGCGAGTTATGAAGATTCTTCAAAGCATGAAGTCTGTCAGGAAAACCCTGTAGGCAGAGGTTTCATCGCTGCAAAATCCAAAATTGATATTGATGGACAGCTTCTACCGAACATCGAAGACCCGGCCAATTTAATCAACAAACCGAAGCAGCGGCCCATACCAGTCGGCTTCGGCATGGTCGCACCATACTGGCAGCCCAGGGTATCGTATGCAGGCACATATGATGAACAATGGCGCAAGTATATCAGCCCGCTGCTTCCCGAAGACTTTGACATTTGTTTCAACTCTTGCGCGGCACACGGACTGACAACACCATCACATCTCAAAGGAACAGAAAGAGTGATGATTGAAGGGGCGTCAAAATATGGACGGCTTCTTTTCGATCTGCCCGGTGTGGCGCCTCGAGTGATTGTCCGGCGTTGGGGGGATGAAGCCGATTTGCCGATGCAATTGGACACCGTAGTTGTTGAACCCGACAATGAACGGGTCATGTTAACCTGGCGCGGGGTTTGGAATGTTCATGGCAAGGTCCATCAGCTGATATCCGTTCGTGTTGAGACATGAATAAACAGCGAAAGGGTCAAGTGACGCTTCGACAGGCTCAGATATGGAAGGCTAGAGGCTCAAGGCTCAAGGCGAAAGGGGACGCCATGAAAACAATTTGTTTCTTCCGCCTTATATCTATTCACCTTGAAAAAGTACCTTAGATGTGTTTCACTTGCATTGTTAAATTTTCATCTTGATCCACTTGTGCCATCGTTGATGGGGACTGTATGAAGCAGGTTCAAAATTACATTCTTTTGTTTTCTCTGGTTGTCCTGTTTATTTTTGCAGGCTGCGGGGATAACAATAAAGCAGATGATCTGTTGCAGGTAAAATGCGGCAAGAATAGTGAAGCGTTTTTCAAGAAAAGCTACGATGCGGTTTATTCCGGTTTTTACGCAAGTCATTATAATAAGAAGCGGAATAAATGCTATATGTTATTCTACAACCCGGTAACAAAGCGAAAGATTTTATATGACGTCGACAAAGCAAATCTTCGGGGGATGTTTTCTCACGATGGCGTTTATTGTTTTGTTTATGAAAAGAAATGTAAAACGGAAAAGGAATGGGATAAGCTTGTTGAACCTTACATGCAAGAGTAACGGCAAAGGGCTGTGGAAATCATGATGAAGCCGAACAACATAGCTGTGGCGGTGGCGACGGTATTTGTGATTGCTGTTTCTATCGGCTGCTGGAAAAATAAAACGAAAGAACAATCTTCAATTGCGCCTGCAAT
>MWDG01000218.1 GCA_002070455.1 Deltaproteobacteria bacterium ADurb.Bin151 | reverse complement strand
CTATGGTGTGCCCTGCATTTCCGGCAAGGACAGCATGAAAAATGATTATTCCATAGGCCTTACGAAAATCTCCGTACCGCCGACGCTTCTGTATTCCGTGATAGGCAAAATCAGGGACGTGCGAAAAGCGGTGACCATGGATGCCAAGCGACCTAAGGACCTGGTTTATATCCTGGGCGAAACCCGGGATGAGCTGGGAGGATCTGAATGGTTTGCGCAAAACGGATCAGTGGGCAGCAAAGTACCGCAGGTGAACGCTAAAAAGGCCATGAAGCTCTATCGTGCATTGCACAGGGCGATCACGGCGGGCCTGGTTGCCTCCTGCCACGACTGTTCTGACGGAGGCCTGGGTGTTGCGCTTGCCGAAACCGCCTTTGCCGGGGGCCTGGGAATGCACGTCGATTTAAAAGATGTTCCCTATCGCGGGAAAAAGCGCAATGACTATATTATGTTTTCCGAAACGGCCAGCCGCTTTGTCGTGACCATTCATCCCGGGAATCAGCGCAGGTTTGAAAAGGCCATGACCGGAAATGTTTTTGCAGAAATCGGCTTTGTTTCGGCCGATGGATGGTTTGAGGTAACAGGAATCAATGGCCGGCTGATTGTTAAGGATAAAATCAATCAATTAAAAGAAGCCTGGCAAAAGCCGCTTAATTTTTAAGACAGGATGAAAAGATATGCCCCGCAAAGTGAAAGCCATCGTATTGACCGGCAACGGCACCAACTGTGAAATGGAAATGGCACATGCCTGTAAGCTGGCCGGTGCCGATATGGTTGACATTGTGCATATCAGTGAACTGCTTTTCGGAGAGAAGAAACTTTCCGGCTATCATTTTTTAAATCTTCCGGGAGGCTTTCTCGACGGCGATGATCTGGGTTCTGCAAAGGCCGGGGCCAACCGCTTTCTGCACGCGTCCATTTCCGGTGCCGATGAAATGCTCATCGAAGAGTTGCTGAAATTCATCAATGCGGGAGGACTGATCCTGGGGGTCTGCAACGGTTTTCAGCTGATGGTAAAACTGGGACTGCTGCCCGCTCTTGACAACAATTTCACGAAACAGAGCACGACCCTGACATTCAATGATTCAGGGCGATTCGAAGACCGCTGGGTGTATCTCAAGGCCAACGCAAAGAGTCCCTGCGTGTTCACCGGAGATATTGATCTTGTGTATTATCCTGTGCGTCACGGCGAAGGGAAGTTTGTTGTAAAAAGCGCATCCGTGCTGGAGAAGATCGAGAAAAAAAACCTTGTCGTGTTTCAGTACTGCAACGCGGAAGGTGCAATCACGACGGACTATCCGGACAACCCCAACGGATCAACGCACGCCATTGCCGGCATCTGCAATGACACAGGACGGCTCTTCGGACTGATGCCGCATCCCGAAGCGTTCCTGCATCGCACCAACCATCCCCGCTGGACGCGGGAGGTCCTTCCAGAAGAAGGCCAGGGACTGGCCATTTTCGGGAACGCCGTTCGCTTCATCCGTAGCAAAGATTTCTAGCCTTCACATCACCGCTGAAATGTATAGTTCAATGATCCGCCCGGTTCCAAGATTTCCTTGACAGACATAAGCGTGTTTCCTATACTTTGCGTACATAAAAAGGATGCATTGCCATGATGAAAATGACTCTCAAGCGAAAGATTATCGGCCTTGCAGTGCTGGCGGCCATTTTACCGGTTGTTGTCATGATGATCCTCATGGCATCGTTCGAAGCATCTATCTCGGAGATGACCTCGAAAGAACTGAGTGATGTCGCCAGGGGAAATATGGCGCAGATTGCGAAAGATGTCTACGCGCTGTGCGAAACGTCCAATAACCTCATCCAGAAAAAAATCAACAACGGCCTGAATGTCGCCCGAAACATTCTGAAACGGCATAACGACATCGAAGTATCGAAAGAAACAGTAGTCTGGAATGCCGTCAATCAGTTGACGGGACAGTCACAAACAGTGGAATTACCCAGGCTGATGGCCGGCGGGGTCTGGCTCGGCCAGAACCGTGATCTGGCAGTTCCGACCCCCATTGTCGATGAAGTGGAAAAACTTGTGGGCATTACCTGCACGATTTTTCAGCGCATGAATGATCGGGGAGACATGCTGAGGGTTGCGACCAATGTGCAGGACCATGAAAAAAGACGTGCCATCGGCACTTACATACCGGCCGTTCTTCCGGAAGGAACAGACAATCCGGTAATCGCGGCAGCCTTGAAGGGGCAATCCTACCGGGGACTCGCCTATGTGGTCAATACCTGGTACCTTACCGCCTATGAACCGATTACAGACAAAGCGGGAAA
>MWDG01000217.1 GCA_002070455.1 Deltaproteobacteria bacterium ADurb.Bin151 | reverse complement strand
TACATTTTCTCATAATACTCGCGGTAGCTTCCATCGGTCACAGAAGCGATCCAGGGTTTGTTGTCCAGATACCAGCTAATCGTCTTTTTCATTCCCTCATCAAAGGTCACTTTGGGAGACCATCCCAGTTCCGTGCGGATTTTCGTAGCATCAATGGCATAGCGGCGGTCGTGTCCAGCGCGATCCTTGACGTAGTTGATAAGCGTTCGTCTGGCCCTGCCGTCCGGCATCGGGCCGACTTTTTCATCTAGAATATTACAGATGGTGTGAACGATTTCGATGTTCTGCTTTTCGCTGTTTCCGCCGACGTTGTATGTTTCGCCGATTTTCCCTCGCTCTAAAACGGTGAGGATCGCTTCACAATGGTCAACCACATAAAGCCAGTCGCGGACGTTCTTACCGTCACCGTAAACTGGTAAAGATTTTCCCTGAAGGGCGTTATTAATAACTAGGGGAATGAGCTTTTCCGGAAACTGATAAGGACCATAGTTGTTGGAACAGTTGGTAATCAGAATCGGCAAGCCGTAAGTATGGAAATAAGCACTAACCAAATGGTCGGATGACGCCTTGCTGGCGGAATAAGGTGATCGTGGATCGTAAGGGGTGGTTTCCTGAAAAGCGCCCGTTTCACCAAGCGAGCCGTAAACCTCATCAGTACTCACGTGCAGAAAACGACAGCCATTATGTAATGTACCGTCTTTCAGCCATGCCTCCCGAGCCGCTTCCAGCAGATTGAAGGTACCCATGATATTGGTCTGAACAAAATCAGCCGGGCCAGTAATGCTGCGATCCACATGGGATTCGGCGGCAAAATGGACGATTGTGTCGATTTGCTCTTCGTTAAAAATCCGGCGGACCAAAGCTGCATCGCAGATATCACCTTTAACAAAGCGGTAACATGGATTCTTTTCAATGTCTTTTAAGTTAGCGGGGTTTCCTGCGTAAGTCAGCTTATCCAGATTGATAATGCGATAATCAGAATGGTGCTGAAGGGTATGGCGGACAAAGTTGGATCCGATAAAACCGCATCCGCCCGTTACAAGTACTTTTTTCATATTTATTGCTCCTGTTTAAATGACAGAGGTAGTATTTTCCAATCTTCCAAGCCTGTCCTCCGCCGGCGGAGGTGGCGCGAAGCGCCGGAGGTGGTGGTCTCAACCTCCCCCTACCCCCTCCAAAGGGGGACAAACAAAAGGTGGCCCCTCCAGAGGGGTTTAAAAAAGAAGGAAATCCCTCCATGAGGGAAACAAGAAAATGTGTTTAACCCATCTACAAACCTTTATCCACTATCAACTATGAGCTATTCACAGCACACCTTCGTTTTCCTGCGGAGTAAATTCGGGCACGATTTCCTTGAGTTTCGCTTTAATACCTTTGGCATCGTGACACGCCGCTATCTCCACCAGTTCGTCAATATCACGATATAGTCTTTTTCTGGCTTCCAACAGATAGCCCGCTCCATTGAGGTGGCTGCTGGAACGCAGTACCATAACCTTTTTATGGCCGGTCGGCAAAATATCTTCGCCAGCGGTGATCAGCTCTTCGTACAGTTTTTCACCTTCCCGCAAACCGGTAAAAACAATTTTAATGTCCACATCAGGCTCTTTGCCCGACAGACGGATCAAGTCGCGCGCCATATCGGCGATCTTAACTGGCGTGCCCATCCTCAAAATAAAAATTTCGCCACCTTCTCCCATAGCACCGGCCTGTAGGATCATCTGCGACGCCTCGGGTATGGTCATAAAGAATCGGTTCACCTCGGGATGCGTTACCGTCACCGGTCCGCCTTGCTCGATCTGGCGCCGGAAAAAGGGGATAACCGACCCGGACGAACCCACCACGTTTCCAAACCTTACAGCCATGAACTTTGTATGATTTCCCTGCAGGCATTGCATAATCAGTTCAGTCACCCGTTTGCTGGCACCCATCACATTGGTCGGTCGAACAGCTTTGTCAGTCGAAACCACGACAAATCGCTCCACTTGATGCCTCATAGCTGTCTCCATCAACACGCGGCTACCGATAATATTATTGGTAACGGCCTGCCAAGGATTTTTCTCTATCATGGGCACATGTTTATAAGCCGCCGCATGAAAGACAACTTCAGGTTTATATTTTTCAAATACGCTATTCATCAGGACCTCATCCTGGACTTGTCCCAGAACGGCTTCAGCGTGGCGGTAATAATATTCGTTTTGCATTTCCATTTGAATTTGAAACAGGTTGGATTCACTCGAGTCCAGCAGAATGAGCCTGCCCGGCTGATATTTGACGATCTGCCGGCATAATTCGGATCCGATGGA
>MWDG01000216.1 GCA_002070455.1 Deltaproteobacteria bacterium ADurb.Bin151 | reverse complement strand
GCCGACGGCTGCCGCCTCCTGCACCGCGCCGTGGAGACTGATGGCATTTTCCAGGTCAAGGGATGAGACCCATTCACCGCCGGTTTTAATGACATCCTTGAGCCTGTCCGTGATCTGAATGTACCCTTCGTGATCCATATACCCCACATCACCCGTATGGAGCCAGCCGCCTTGCCATAGTTCTTCCGTCTTTTCCCGATCTTTGTAGTAGCCTTTGGTGAACCAGGGAGCACGAACAACAATTTCGCCCGTGGCCTGACCGTCATTGGGAAGGAAATTACCGTCGGAAGAAGCGATACGCACATCGACAAGAGTAACAGGCATTCCTGTCTTGATGGCAATATCGCCTTTCTGTTCGTTGTCATAATTTTTCATGGAGGGTTTCAGGTTGGATACACTGATGACCGGACAGGTTTCCGACATGCCATACCCTGTCATAATTTGGATCCCCAGATCGATGCCTGCCATGGCCAGCCCCTTGGAAAGACGGGCCCCGCCGATGATCACCTTCCAGTTGGAAAGATCCACTTTTTTGGCAACGGGACTGGACACAATCATCTGCAGGATCGTGGGAACGCAGTGGGAATAGGTGACTTTTTCGCCGACGATGAGCTTCATCAGCATTTCCGGTTCGTACTTGCCGGGATAAACCTGTTTGACACCCATCATGGTGGCGATGAAGGGAAACCCCCAGGCATGGACATGAAACATAGGGGTGATCGGCATATAGACATCTGAAGTAGAGAATCTGAGCGGACTGTCATGCCCGCTGACACCGATGCAGACGCTCATGGTGTGGAGTACAATCTGGCGATGAGAGAAGTACACGCCTTTCGGAAGGCCCGTTGTGCCGGTTGTATAGAATGTAGTGGCTTTGGTATCTTCATCAAGATCAGGAAAATCAAAGTTGTCTGACGCCGCGCCCAGAATCGCTTCGTATTCGCCATCGATGGTCAAATCTGTTTTGGGTAATGTCTCATGGTCCGAAAGCAGAATGATTTTCTTAACGGATGTAAGTTTTGCCCGGATGGAAGCGAGCAGGGGAAGGAAATCAGTATGGATGAGGATGACGTCCGCTTCCGCGTGATTGATGGTATATTCGATCTGGTCAGGAGACAGGCGCCAGTTGACTGTGAACAGCACGGCTCCCATCATGGGAACGGCAAAGAAACATTCCAGATAGCGGTGGGAGTCATAGTCGAAGACAGCGACTGTGTTTCCCTTTCTGACGCCAATTCCCGTAAGTGCGCTTCCCAGCCGGTTGATCCGATCAAACAGA
Source organism: Deltaproteobacteria bacterium ADurb.Bin151 (assembly GCA_002070455.1). Lineage (GTDB taxonomy): Bacteria > Desulfobacterota > Syntrophia > Syntrophales > Smithellaceae > UBA8904. Next base: position 1,041 of record MWDG01000216.1, on the reverse strand, counting down.
TCCTTGTAAGTATAGCGAATCCTGCCCCGGTAAACAATTTCCTGGTTTTGTGCGCAAAGCCTTGGTCCGTTAAGCAGTTCTTTAATGGTCAGTTGAAACCCGTAACGACTTCCATTCAAAGATTTCCCCTTCATATTGCCCTCCTTTGGTTGCAGTTTTCTCTGGAAAGCATGATCGTCTAAAGCGGGATCGGAAACAATCCGTAGGAAGCTGTTTTGTCTGTGCTTGAATGGATGAAAAAAAAGTAAGCCGATGACCGACAAAAAAGAGGGGGTCAGGAGGATGTGTCGGATAATTTCTCGTTCTCAACCCAATTGATGGCGTAACGAAGAAGCTCGGTGCTGGTTTTGAGGTTCAGTTTTTCCTTGATCCGTTCCCGGTAGGTGCCAATGGTTTTTACGCTGAGATGGAGCCGGGTACCGATTTCGCTGATGCCGAGTCCCTCTCCGATGAGTTGGAAAACTTCAAGCTCCCGGTCTGTCAGGGAATGGAGTGGCGATTCGGCGAGTTTTTTATTACCCTCGATGAAGCGGGAAAAGATCTGGTCCGTCATTTTTTTGCTCGTGTAGATGCTTCCCTGCCGTACCTCGCGGATTGCCCGGACAACCGATTCGGAAGCCTCCTGTTTCATGATGTAACCCCTGGCGCCGGCGCGAAGGGCACGTTCGGCGTAAAGGGATTCATCGTGCATGGAGATGACCAGCATGGCTAGGTCCCTGCGGGTTTTGTGAATTTCCTTGATGAGATCAATGCCGCTCGTGTCCTTGAGAGTGATATCCACAATGATCATGTCCGGTTTCAGGTCGTTGACGGACTTCAGAGCGCTTTGATAATCTTCGGCTTCCCCGCAGACGAACAGATCGTTTTCCTGATTGATGAGTTGGGCAAGACCATGCCTGAAGACGGGATGATCATCGACAATGAGAATTCTGTGTTTGCCGGTTGAGGTTGTTTTGCTTGCGGCCATTTTCTTCAGTCCTTCCTTAAATTGAAGGTGCAGGTGACCAGGGTCCCGCCATCCGGTTCCGATTCAATGCGCAG
>MWDG01000215.1 GCA_002070455.1 Deltaproteobacteria bacterium ADurb.Bin151 | reverse complement strand
CCGTTCATTTGTTTGCATCACAAAAGCTTCGTTAAAGAGTCCTTTGGCAATGCCCGCCTGGTTGGTGACGACGACGGCCTTAAAACCATTGAGATTGATCAGCCGGATTGCCTCAAAAGCGGCCGGAATGATGACAAGCCTGTCCAGGCGTTCAATGTAGCCGACTTCTTCGTTGATGGTTCCGTCACGGTCCAAAAATATAGCGCGTTTTTTTTGCATGGTGTTTCAACTTTTATTCAATAGGGATTTGGCAGCCCCGACAACATCGCTTACGGTGACGAGAGTCATGCAGCGGAAATCTGTCGGGCAGACTTTTTTCAGGCAGGGGCTGCAGGATACATCTTTGCGCACCAGTATGGTCTTTTCTCCGGCAGGCGAGGTGGTCACCGGATTGGTCGATCCGAAGACGGCGACGGTCGGAATGTTCAGGGCACCTGCTACATGCATTAATCCCGAATCGTTGCTGAGAAATAGTTTGCACTGCGATATGAGGTAAATCGCCTCCTTTAAAGAGGTCTGACCCGCGAGATTGATCATATCCGATTGAGCGCATGCCCGGACCTGCTCGGCCGTTTCCCGATCGTCACTTCCTCCGAATAGAATCACCCGGGTGTTGAGGTCTCTGCCAAGCTGATCTCCGGCCGCGGCAAATCTTTCTGCAAGCCACCTTTTGGCCGGGCCGTATGTGGCCCCGGGAGCGATTCCGATGATGTTCCCGTCACTGTCCGGCAGGTACTGCCGCAGAACTTTTTTGGCGTCCGCAGGAGAGATATGCGTTTCCAGATGCATGGCACGATCAACGTTCGCGCAGCCCAGCGCTTTAACCATTTCCAGATAATAATCAATCTGATGGACGTTGAAAATGGCCTCGGTCCTTCGTATTGCATGCGTCAGCAGGATGCCGCGGCCGTCGGAGCTGAAGCCCGCCCGTAAGTGGATGCCCGCGGCCCGCGCGATGATGGCGGCTTCAACGGCGTTTTGCAAAAGAATCGCCGCGTCAAACTTTTTTTGTTTGAGTGCGTACGCGAGACGAAATACCCCCAGGGGGGTGTCAAACTTTTTTTCGTAGGGAATGATCTCATCGGCTGCCGAAAACAAACGGTAAATGTCCGTTATGGGCGGTTTGGCCAGAATGGCCAGGTGTGCCCGGGGGTAAGCCGCGCGCACGGATGCGATTGCCGGCAGCGTCATCACGGCGTCGCCGATCCAGTTGGTGCCGCGGATCAATATTTTATCAAGTCCCGCCTGAGGCAGTTTATGTTTGCTTTTCAGAATCACGATTTTATTCTCCGGGCCTGAACGAGTTTTGTCTTCCAGCGCTGATGCAGCCAGAGCCACTGTCCGGGATATTTGCGGACGTGGTTTTCAATAATGGTGTTGTAATTTTGCGTGTTTTGTAAAACATCATGATCACGGTTGCCGGTATTGACGGTTTCCACTTTCGGACCGATTTCAGTTAAATAGCGCCCATCCGGCATGCGCGTGGTGAACACAGGAAGCACCGCCGCCCCGGTATGCATCGCCATCAGCGCGATTCCGGTTGTGGCACAGGCCGGACGTCCGAAAAAGTTGATAAAAACACCTTCTCGTGCGGCAGCATTCTGATCAATCAGTAATTTCAGGACTTCACCTTTTTTGAGCTGACTGAGGATCGATGTCATGACATTCTTCTTGTGAATATTGCCAATGCCCAGCCTGGAGCGAACGCACGTGGTAATCTCTTCGAGAAAGGGGCTGTCCAGTCTGCGGGCCATAAAAATCGGCGGTTTAGACAGGATCGCCAGTGCGGCGTTGCCTATTTCCCAGTTGCCGAAATGCGCCGTGAAAAGCAGTACACCTTTGCCTTCATTGCAGGCTTTTTCATAATGCTCCAGCCCTTTCACGGAAACCCAGCGATGCAGATTGTCACGATTGAGATAAAGAATTTGCAGAAACTCGATAAACGTCAGCGCAAAGCTTGCATAGGTGTCTTTGACAATTTGCAGGTTTTCAGTCAAAGACTTTTCGGGAAATGATCTGGTTAAATTGTAAAGAGCGATCAATTTATGCTTGTGAAAAAGATAGTAAGCTGCGCGGGACATGCTGACAGCGGCAAAACGCTTGATAAAAAGTGGAAACATTCGATCAAGCATTATGGCAAATTTAACGGGAAAGCTCAAAGTCCTGTACCTTAACCATTCTATACGATGTTATTACTCCGACAACTAAATATGTCGAAGGACGTCATGCCGGACTTGATCCGGCATCCAGTATATCTCTGGATTCCCGCTTTCGCGGGAATGACAAGCATTGTTGCCAAGGGAATAAAGCTTCAGCTACCGATGTCC
>MWDG01000214.1 GCA_002070455.1 Deltaproteobacteria bacterium ADurb.Bin151 | reverse complement strand
GGGCGATATCCTGTTCACCCTGGTAAATTTAAGCCGCTTTCTTTCCGTGGACGCGGAAAACGCGCTTACCGGCACCATTGAAAAATTTCTCCGGCGCTTCGCCTACATCCATCAACAGCTTCGCGCGAACGGCCAATCGCTTGACGACGCAACGCTTTCCGAAATGGACAGACTCTGGGACGAAGCGAAAGAAAAGAGGATCTGATTCCTTGGATTACTTTCTTTGCGTCATGGGTATGGTTTTTATCGTGGAAGGACTTCCCTATCTGGTATTCCCGGAAAAGTTGAAACCTTACCTGATCAAAATCTCAACACTGTCTGATTTCACTTTAAGGATGATCGGCATTTCCACGATCATTTTCGGGTTGATTCTGCTCTATTTCGGACGGCGCTGAGGGTTTTGATTGACAACCCTACCTTATTCTGATTACTTAAATAAAATTTTCATTTTTTACCGGTAAATGCATGAAGCTGGAGGATTTTTCATATTTTCTGCCTGATGATCTCATTGCGCAGCACCCGCGGCCGCAAAGAGATGCTTCACGCATGATGCTGCTTGACCGCCGCGAGAGCACCATAGAGGATCTCCAATTTTCTTCCCTGCCGGACTTTCTGCAAAAAGGCGACGTCCTTGTCATCAATGATTCCCGCGTCATTCCGGCCCGGATTTACGGTAAAAAAACCACAGGTTCTATTATTGAAATACTGCTGATCACCTGTAAAGAGAAAAAAGATGGGGCTGAATGGTGGGAAGTAATGGCGCGCCCCGGAAAAAGAATCAACGAAAATGACCTGATTGATCTTGGCCACTCCTGTGAAGCCAGGGTGGTTGCCAGAATGTCGGATAAGAAATGGTTGATGGCATTTAACGCCGAGGACGGTTTTGAAAACTATCTGAAATGTTTTGGACGTGCGCCGCTGCCTCCATATATCAAGCGGAGAAAGAACACGGCCCCTGAGCAAAGCAACGACCGGGAACGCTACCAGACCATCTACGCGAAAACAGCAGGCTCCATCGCCGCACCGACCGCCGGTCTGCATTTTTCGCCGCAAGTCCTGGAAACCCTGAAGTCCAGAGGCGTCGGAATCGCGGCCATCACTCTGCATGTCGGGATCGGCACTTTCTGGCCCATAGAAACGGATATTGTCGAAAATCACGTCATGCAGACAGAATATTTCGAAATCACACCCGATACGGCGGATACCATCAACAATGCCCGAAGGGTCATCGCCGCGGGCACGACCACAACAAGAACCCTGGAAAGCGTGGCGGATAACAACGGGCATATTATGCCGCAATCAGGCGAAACCAGCCTTTTTATCTACCCCGGTTACACCTTTAAAAGAGTGAACGGCCTGCTGACCAACTTCCACCTGCCCCGATCCTCTTTATTTTTACTGGTCTGCGCTTTCGCCGGCACTGATTTTGTAAAGAAAGCCTATGCCCGGGCTGTTAAAAACCGTTATTTATTTTACAGTTACGGCGACTGCATGCTGATTTTATAGGACAGGAACCATGCCTTTTGCATTTGAACTGATCAAGAAAGATCCCGATACCGGAGCACGTCTTGGAAAAATGCTCACTCCTCACGGTCCAATCGACACCCCCGCGTTTATGCCGGTGGGCACGCAGGGTACGGTGAAATCCCTGCGCCCTGATGATCTTCAAACCTGCGGAGCTCAAATCATCCTGGGCAACACGTATCATTTATACCTGCGGCCCGGTCATGAAACCATCCGCAAACTGGGCGGCCTGCATACCTTTATGAACTGGACTGGTCCGATTCTCACGGACAGCGGCGGATTCCAGGTTTATTCGCTGGGAGCGCTGCGCAAAATTCTGCCTGACGGCGTCATGTTCCAGTCTCATATTGACGGTTCCAGACATTTTCTCACTCCGGAAAAAGCCATAGAAATACAGGAAGCACTGGGATCGGATATCATGATGTGCCTCGACGAATGCACTCCCTACCCCGCAACGCTTCAGCAGACAAGGGATTCCCTGGATTTAACCATGAAGTGGGCAAAACAATGCGCCGGGGCAAAAACCAATCCTGAGCAGGCGCTTTTCGGCATTGTTCAGGGCGGCACCTACCTGGATCTGCGCAGACAGGCGGTGGAGCAAATCGTTCCTGTCGGTTTTGACGGTTATGCACTGGGCGGCGTCAGCGTCGGAGAACCTAAGGAAATCATGTATGCCATCACCGATGAGATCGCGCCGCTTCTTCCTTCCGACAGACCCCGTTACCTGATGGGTGTCGGGATGCCGGCCGATATTGTTTACGCCGTTTCCTGCGGGATCGACCTGTTTGACTGCGTCATTCCCACACGATCGGCCCGGCACGGATTATTGTTTACAAATTCCGAAAAGATTGTTATAAAAAACGCCCGCTGGCGGGAAGAT
>MWDG01000213.1 GCA_002070455.1 Deltaproteobacteria bacterium ADurb.Bin151 | reverse complement strand
TGCATCAGGAAACGCAGTCTAAACAAGGTGAAAGAATTTCACGTCTGCTTTTATTTTCCAACGACGGGGCGGAGCGCTTCTACCGGCGCATTGAACAGATTCTGACCGAACACCGTCAACGCATTCTTGGCTGCCGGCTGGATGTGGATGGCAAGACACTGGGCCAGTTGATTACGGGCAGAAGTGCCGGGATCAAGGTCATTCTGGTGGAACACAAGGATGCGGTGTCTGATGTGCTGCGTTCGCTTGCTGATAGCGAAAAATAATTTTTGATATCCTTGTCTATTGTCAAACCATAAAAATAATTTGGGCTGTTTGTATCGGATGGATAATATCTATCCAGTCGGATATTTTTACCGAATATTTCCGAACCACTTTTTGAACTGATTAGTTGAAAAATTTTTTTTCGTGAATCCATCTGTCTTCGTATAATCCAATAATATCAAGCAATATGATCCATCAACCTTGGTTTGGCACGATGTGTGCTCTATCAGAAGCCAGGAGAACACAAACGAAAGGAGATTAAGAAATGAAAAAATTAAGCATAGCATTTGTAACGGTATTGATGGTTGCGGGGTTAACGGCTTCCGCTTTCGCGGATCCGGGCTGGTCCAACGGACGAAGATATAACGATCACGCCAGGAATTACCGGATCCACAAACAGTACGACCACAGGGATTTCCGTGGGCACTATCGTCATCCTGTTTCTGTTCACAGGGCTCCTGTATTTCCACCCCGACATGCCGTTCGTCCTCATGTGCCGCCACCGCCCCCGATCTTCAGTTTCTTCCTGCCGCCCTTTATTATTCCTATCCGTTAGGAAAGGATCAAGGGAGAATGCCGGAGGGCTGTTGTTGGACGCTCTTTAAACAGTTTTGAAAAGAAGGCCGGATCTCATCAGTGTTCGATGAGATCCGGCCTTTGCATTTTTCAGATAATTTTCATTCTTTGATCAAGAATCTTTTCATTAATTTAAATGACCTTCCTGGGAGAAAGGCAGTTTAACACCTCCAAGGAACGTTTGAATGTCTGTCTTCCCCTCTATCTTATAGAGCAGCTTGTCCCCGGTAAGAATAGCTTTAATCACGCTGCCTCCCCAGTTCTTGAGCTCAGCAGAGACCGGTGCCGTTACCCGTGTGGTTGAGGATGATGGAATCAGGATTTCCTGTTCCAGATGACCGCTTCCGATTTCCGCATTGTTCAGATAAACCGTGTATTCAAAGGATTTGAAGGTGAGGTCAAAACAGTTCGGATTCTTAACGTCAAGCCCGATCAGAAGAGTCATTTCGGTTAATGAACGGGGTTTGAGCGTGATTTCGCGAATGACAAAGGATGGCTTTTCCATGACCCAGTTGAGGCAGGAAACCAGCATAATGGAAAGGGCAAAAAGAATGATGAAGTATCGTTTTTTCACGATACCTGTATATGAAGGATGATCGCCCCTGTCAACAGGATTGTTTGAGCAATAAAGAAACGCAAATGTGGGCAGTCGTTTTGAGTTATCCGCGGATAACCCCGCGAAACCGCGCATACTCCACCATCCGGCCGAACGCGGCTATGGCGCGTTCCGGTGTCGGGTAACAGGGCACGCCCAGCGCGGAAAATCCGTCATGGATGTGGGAAATCTCCCGGGCCGTACCGCCATAGTAGCTTGCAAAAACCGGTTTGTGCGGGTGTTGTTTAAAAATTTCCGCAAAGGCCTCCGAGATGTCAAACATGCTTTCCGGCATAAGAACAAACGTGATCAGCAGGGCATCCACATCCTGCTGATCCATCAGGCATCGGGCAATGTGACTGGATGCTTTTTTCGATCCGTGCTGTTCAATGGCGGACCAGGTGTCGATGGGGTTGCGGACCGGCGCCCAGGATGGCATTACCTCACCCAGTCGTTCCAGTGTTTCCTGTTTAAGGGGAGGCAGGACGATGCCGTATTCCTCCGCAGCGTCGGTAGCTGCAACACAGCCCATCCCCGTGATGGAGAGTGAACCCATACGGTTTCCCCGTGGCAGCGGAAGCTTTTCAAATGCCGCCAGGGCGTCAAAAAAAGCTTCGGAGTTTTGCACCCGGATTAGGCCCGCTCTGCGGCAGACGGCATTAAACACTGCGTCCGATCCGGCAAGTGATCCGGTGTGCGATGCAACGGCAGCAGCTCCGGCCTCACTGCGGCCGGCCTTTATTACAACTACGGGTTTTTTCCTGGAAGCTTCTGAAGCAGCCTTGAAAAACCGTTTCCCTTCCACCACACCTTCCAGATACATGCCAATGGTATTGGTCTGATGATCACCGGTCATGTATTCCAGCAGGTCGCTTTCGTTGATGTCACCCTTGTTGCCGATACAGGCGACCTTGGCCAACCCGAAGGGTTTTGTATCCGCAATCCAGCGCGCCCAACCGGATGAGAAAACACCGGACTGGCCGATGATGGA
>MWDG01000212.1 GCA_002070455.1 Deltaproteobacteria bacterium ADurb.Bin151 | reverse complement strand
TGACTCAAATATCATTCGCATGCTGGAGCTTGAACATTACAGGAAGGACAGTTCGATTGCCTGGATGGAGGTCAGTCTTTCCTTTCTGCGCGGCGGAGAAGATAAGCCTGTCGGGATTTTGGTTGTGGCAAGAGATGTCACCGAACGCAAGGAAGCTGAAGAAGAGATGCAGAAGATGGCATCCATCGTCAAACACAGCATCGAGGTGGTCAGCCTCACCGATCCGGAAGGGAATATGGTTTTTCTCAACGAAACAGGCTGCAGGATGCTGGGCATTGAACCGGCCCGCGTGACCGGAAAAAACATCATGGATATTATTTCCGGGGAGCTTCAGCCGATGTTCAGGACGCAGGTGATGTCCATCCTGAATAAAGGCGGATCATGGGAGGGCGATCTTCAATACCGTAATCAGAAAACAGGGAAATTGTTTGACGTGTACACCATGGCTTACGCCATCAAAAATCCTGCAAGCGGCGCGCCCCGTTATTTTGCCAGTGTCTCCCTGGATATTACCGAGCGCAAAGTCATGGAGGAAAACTACCGGAGCATCTTTGACAATGCCCGGGAAGGAATTTTCCGGACAACTCCTGAAGGGAGATTCATATTGGCCAATCGGGCCATGGCGCGGATACTGGGATACGATTCACCGGGGGAATTAATCGACAGCATTACCGATATTCCCGGTCAACTGTATATGCATCCGGAAGAACGCAGCCAGACCCTGGAATTCCTGGAGCGGGAAGGTTATGTAAAAAACGCGGAAGTCCAGTGGAAAAGGAAAGACGGCGATACGATCTGGGTACACCGGACCATGCGGGCTGTCCGTGATGAAAAGTGGAAAATTCTCTATCTGGAGGGACTGGTAACAGACATCACGGATCGGAAAAAAAGCGTTGATCAACTGAGGAAAGCGCTGGTGGACACCATTCAGGCTATTGCTTCGATCGTTGAATCGAGGGACCCATACACGGCGGGGCATCAGCGGCGCGTGGCCGATCTTGCCGCCGCCATTGCCGCAGAGATGGGGCTTTCCGTGGAACTGATTGAAGGTCTGCGAATGGCCGGTGTGATTCATGATATCGGGAAAGTTTCCGTTCCTTCAGATATCCTGAACATGCCGAGGAAATTGACGGACATCGAATTCAGCCTGATCAAGACACATGCAAAATCCGGGTATGAAATGGTGAAGGACATCGAATTTCCCTGGCCCATCGCCAGAATGATCCTGGAGCATCATGAACGGATCAACGGTTCCGGTTATCCCAACGGTCTGACCGGGGACAAGCTGCTTTTGGAGTCCCGGATTCTGGCGGTGGCAGATGTTGTGGAGGCCATGGCCACGCACCGGCCTTACAGGGCGGCCCTGAGTCTTGACGTGGCCATGGACGAGATTACAAAAAACAGGGGCGTGATTTACGATCCGGACGCCGTGGACGCCTGCCTGCGGCTTTTCCGGGAAAAGGGATACAAGATTATACAAATGTATTGATGAGTTTCTTCTCCCGTTCAAATCAAAGGTCAAATCTTGCCGGGCTGTTGCCCAAACAGTATCCTTTTGAGTGGCCATTGAGAGGGTTTTGTTGAATAAATCTTGGCGAAACGAAAGATCAGCAATGACAACTGTTTGAGCCCAAAGCGAGTTTTGTCATTGCCTGAAGTGAGCCTTAGCTTTATACAAAACACTCTCAGGTAAGCGAAAAAGGTATTTGGGCAGCAGCCCGTTACGCCGTCAATCCTCAATCTGCTTTCGACACCGCATTGGACAGGATTAACATCCGCTCGAGTTGGGCCACTTTTTCGGAAAGTGGCAGAAATGGTATTTTTTTATTGCATATTCTCATTGCTTTCTATAACTTGCATTATCAATTGAATGAAATTTCGGAACGCAAGCGATAGAACCTTCTATGTTGAATGATCATTTTTCTGACGAACAATGGAAATTTCTGGCCGTTTTCGAGGCTCTAGGTGGGCCGTTGCCCGTCGAAACTGCCGGTATGTTTGCCCCGCTTTCAGACGTTCAGATCCTGGATGTGATTGAACGGGGAAGCGATATGATTGTGCCCGCCGGGGAAGATACTTTCGCTTTTTCTCCCGATGCGCCGGGCGACGCGATTCAAAAGATTCGTGAAATCAACACAAAAGAACACCTGCAGCAGATGATTCTTCAGTCAGAAAAACTTGGCCTTACTGAAAAAATCGACAAAACGGCACTCATCCGTGTTCTGAAGCGTGCCAATCGGGTGACGGATGCCGCCCGTCTTGCCTTTGAAATTGCACAGACAATGGAAAAAGACGGTGATCTGGAAAAAGCCCGGACACAGCTTATACATGTTCAGGCCGATCTGGCGGACGCTCTCGAAAACCCGGAAAATGCCAAACTATTCATTGAAGTTGTGATTGACATGTCGCGTCTGTCGATCCGCCTGG
>MWDG01000211.1 GCA_002070455.1 Deltaproteobacteria bacterium ADurb.Bin151 | reverse complement strand
TCGCAGATGCGCTGACCGAACTGCTTGCGTTCACTGGTGTAGGCTATGGTTACATCCAGCGCTCTTCGGGCAAGTCCCAGGCCTATGGCGGCAACCATCGGACGTGCGAAATCCAGCACATCCATAATGTACTTAAAACCGAAGCGCCGGTTGCCGATAATCTGGTCGGGCTGAATGATGACATCCTCAAAGGTGACACTTGCTGTATTGGACAACCGCTGTCCAAGCTTGTCCTCCGGCTTCCCGATAACAATTCTGCCACCGGTGGGCAGATCAATTTCCCGTGTGGCACTACCCACATCAGGAAGATCGTTGGAAGTCAAATGGGGTGCTGGAATCACCACGCACGCCATGAAGTTGCTCGTGGGGGTGCCGGTTTTGCACAGCACCGTGAACTGGGACGCGTAAGACGCGTTGGTGATAAAACATTTGGATCCGTTTAAAAGGTAGGTTCCATCGTCTTGCTTGGCGATAAAGCTGGTCATCATGGAATTGTCGGAGCCGGCTCCCGGTTCGGTGAGGCAGAAAGAAGCAAGGATCGGTTTTTCAACAAAGGGCCTCAGGAACCTCTCTTTTTGTTCCTCCGTCCCGTGCTGACTGATGACCACGTTGGCCAGATCGTTGCACATGGCGGACGTGGCAATACCCGTGTCGCCATAGGATATTTCCTTGATAATCATCGCGGATGAAAACACATCGATCTCAAACCCCTTGACCGATTCGGGAATGCACAAATTGACCACTCCCATTTCCCAGGCTTTATTGATAATCGGCCATGGAAACTGATGCGCCTTCTCCAGTTCCAGAATGTGGGGGGTTATTTCGTTTTTAACCAGCTTTCGCACGGTTTCTACATACATCATTTGATTTTCATTAAGATTTAAATCCATAATCTGCCTTTCGTTGATTCTGTGATTGAATAAGAGGTTGTCTGGCTGTTCATGATACTCTGGCAAAGACTTTTTCCGCTGCGGTAAGCCCGGTAATGGATTCGCAGGTCACATCGATGGTTCTGAAAAAATCACGGAGAGGCCGTCCGGGACCGATTTCATAAATCCGTGAAGCGTGCCCAGCCAGAACCTGCATATTTTCACGCCACAGCACAGAGTTGGAAAGCTGTCTGACCAGATTGTTGATGACAGCATCAACGTTTGGAGCATGAAAGGTTCCGGCATAGTTGGAAGTCACTTTGGAAGCATTGCTTCCTTCAAAGGATTTACTGAAATCTTTCAAAGTCCCGGCAAAGGGCTCTTCAATTTTTTTCATAAAACGACTGTGAAAAGGTGCGCTGACGTTAAGTTTTATAAACCTGAACGTTTTCGGGGCCGCAAACAGCTCCCGGCAACGATTCTCCGCTTCCGGCAAAGCAGCGGCGTCTCCGCTGATTACCACCTGATTGGCGGAGTTGATGTTGGCGACATCAACCGGCAAATCTTCGATCATCTTTTTCAAAGCGGGAACATCAATGCCTTCGGATATCACGGCCGCCATTGAGCCGACACCCACAGGAACCGCCTCCTGCATCAGTTTGCCGCGCATCCGGACAATCTGCACCGCATCGGCAAACGGGATGACCCCTGCTGCGACCAGCGCGGTGAATTCTCCCAGCGAATGACCGCCGAAATAGTTGGCCTGAAACCCATACCTTTCGGCCAGCCCCCGAATCATGGCCACTTCGGTTGTCACAATGCAGGGTTGAGTATACTCCGTCAGGTTCAATCGGTCATCTTCCTGAAAACAGATTGAGGCAATATCCAATCCTACGGCATCAGACGCCTCTTCGTACGCCTGGCGACACACGGACATTTGATCGTAAAAATCCTTCCCCATTCCCTGTCTTTGAGATCCCTGCCCCGGGAAGACTGCCACGATTCCTTTTATCTCTGCCATAACAAATCCTCATCATTCATTTTTAACAACTTTAATTGCGCATACAGCTGACCGCGTTAGAGCACAATCCATGCCATGATGCTGTTCTTGATACACATCGGGCAAAGATTTGAATCCTCTAATAAAAACAGCATTACACCCGCCGGCTGTTTTTCTTTTCCGGCGTGTAAACCGTTTTGCACTGTGAACAGACCTTCGCTGTGCAAAAAATATATTTCCGCATATTGAAGTTGACTTTATACTACATCATGGTAGAGAGCTATTAAAACGAAGAACAGATGAAGTCAAGTTGAAATTATATCGCATTTTCCCAGATATTATTCATGCTTTTACTCAATCAAAATTTTTATAACCGTCCTACCCTGGAAGTTGCCCGTGACCTGCTGGGGAAAAAGCTCGTTCGCCGGATGGACGGCGTGGAACTATCCGGAATCATTGTTGAGACGGAAGCCTACTGTGGAAGCGGAGACAGCGCCTGCCATGCACACCGCGGACGCACCGAACGGAATGCCGTCATGTTCGGCCCTCCGGGCCGCGCTTATGTGTATTTCACGTACGGAATGCATTATCTGTTAAACCTGGTGACAGAG
>MWDG01000210.1 GCA_002070455.1 Deltaproteobacteria bacterium ADurb.Bin151 | reverse complement strand
GTTCAATCAAATCGTTTGCCAGAAGTCCGGAGGCAATGGTTTCGGCCCCCGCCCTGGATAGTTGTCCTGAAACCAGATACTGGCGCGATGTGTAAACATTGATTTTCCTGGGACCGGCCGCAACACCGAGCAAAAGCTCAATCGCCTCGCGCGCCGTTTTGCCGACGTTGTCGGTAACGCCCGGACGGAAACCGACTTCAATGAGCCAGTCAAAATTCCCGGCCAGCGGACGGTTGATGGAAAATTCCTGGATGACCGGATCAGAAAGCGGCCCTGAAGCGGCTTCACGAAGCTCGGCTGCGCTCAATTCGCCGTCAATCGTGTAGACTTCGATCGTGGCTACATTTGATACGTTAAGCGACAGGGTATCGATGATCCGCTTTTTAGTCTTTTCGCCAAGCGCGTCTCGTATTCCGGTCTTAAATCCAACCTCTATTCTGTTTGCCATGATTTATCCTGATATTTCTGACATTTTTGATCCGTCTTCCACAAAGCAGACGGTGCGTTTATACCCAAAAGGCTGTAAGAAAGCAACTTACAAAAATGAATCACTCCTTGAACATAAATATCATTCCGCACGATATAAAAAAGTACTGGCAATATATTCCGAAAAGAATTAAATTGCCAACAAAATGAAGCCTTTCAAAACCTTCGTCCGGATCACGGCAGATCAATTGCATTCTGCGGGCTCTCCGGCAAAAAAGCAGCGTGAAGCGAAAAACCATGCAAATGAAGCGCCGGCCTCAGAATCATAAAAAGCCAACCCTTATTCTTTATGCGGTTTCCTGCCTTGTTTTGTTGTGCTCGGTTGCTTTTGCCGACGGACCTTTGAAAGACAAAGACCGGGAAGACTCTCTTTTGGGTTTCCTTACCGGTTATTATGAAGTGATCGGAAAGCGCCCCAACGGAGGCGGCACATATCATGGAACCGCGACATTGACGCGTAAAGATAATGAACTGATCGTTACGCGCAATATCAACGGCAAAAAGACAACGGGAATCGCAAAAATCATCTCAGCCACCGCCGACGAAATCCCGATTTTACAGGCTGATTTCACAGAAGGCAGGCAAAAGCACAGGATCATTTACATGATCGGCTCCGATCTGGACAACTTCGCGCGCCTAACCGGCAAGGTGTATTTCCCCGACAGGGAAACCAGAATTCCGGGGCAGGAGGCCCTTTTTATTCGTGAAGTCTCCGAATAATGCGGCGCAAATTTGTTTTTAAAGGTGAACAGGCATGAAAAGGGATATCATTTTTATTGGTGGAGCAATTTTGCTGTTAATCCTGCTTGTCGGTGGATGGTGGTTTTTCAGCCGCCCCGAACGGGGAACGACCGGCTCGGTGAGCACTCAGTTTCGGTGGATCGGACCGAATGACAAAGTCGTAGTGGACGGCTTTGACGATCCAAAGGTACAGGGTGTGACATGTCACATTTCGCGTGCCCAGACCGGCGGAGTGAAAGGCGCTCTCGGCGTGGCGGAGGACACCAGCGACGCGAGCATTTCCTGCCGGCAGATCGGACCAATCAAGTTCCAGGGCGAACTCGTAGACGGCGAAAAGGTCTTTGACGAACAGCGCAGCCTTGTTTTCAAGTCGCTACAGGTTGTGCGCTTTTTTGACCGCACGCGAAACGTCCTTGTCTATGTTTCCTACAGCGACCGGGTCATTTCGGGCAGTCCGAAGAACAGCATCAGCACGGTGCCCATCATGGGGTGGAAAAATCCTTGATTTTATCCGGTACAGGCAGCACTGGCGCGGAGAAAGTGTTTCATTACCAGACGGGACAAAATCGTTTTGGCATACGGTTATCCGTTCAAAATTTTATTCCGCAACCGTGAAAACTTCTGAATAGCCGTCCTTTCGGAGCATTTTTTCATAATCAGCCGCCTGGTTGAGATTTTTACTCTGTCCCACCCTGACCCTGTAAAAAACCTGGTCGCCCCTGTCATATGTCACGATATGCGCGTTCGGGTATTTCCCGGCAAGCCTGGCCTTAAGTCTTTCCGCATTGTTTTTGTCAATAAATGCCCCGACCTGGAATGTGAAATTGCCCGATGAAAAATCAACCGGCACCACCCTGCCTGTACCCGGCTTGATTGCCTGTCCGACTGCCGCTATCTCGACCCTGGCCGTCCCTGCCCCCATCATGCCGATTCTCTTTGCCGCCTCCCGGGAAAGATCAATGATCCTGCCCTGAACAAACGGGCCCCTGTCGTTGATCCTGACTTCCACTTCCCTGTTGTTTTCGAGATTGCTCACCCTGACGAGTGTGCCCAGGGGAAGGGTTTTATGGGCGGCCGTCATGCCATCCATGTCATAAATCTCGCCGTTCGCAGTCCGCTTCCCGTGAAAATCAGAACCATACCAGGATGCTGTTCCCCGCTCGCGAAATCCTTTTGCGTCACCCACCGGCTGATACCACTGCCCCAAAACTTTGTATGGTTTGGGATAACCGGGTTTGGCCACAGGCGGTCGTTTGGCGCAGCTGCAGCACAAGAAAATCACGAGGATCATCA
>MWDG01000209.1 GCA_002070455.1 Deltaproteobacteria bacterium ADurb.Bin151 | reverse complement strand
AACGTTGACATTAAAAAGCTGGTCCCATTTGTCCAGCGGGAAATCCAGCGTGGGGGCACCCCAGGTTGCTCCGGCGTTATTGACCAGAATGTCAATGTGTCCGAATTTTGCCACGGCTTCGGCCAGCATCGCGTCAATGGCGTCTTCTTTGGCCATATCGCAGGCAATGGCCAGTGCTTTTACTTTCTGGGTTTCCTCGAGTTCCTTCGCGGTGGCTTCAAGATTTTTCATTTTCCGTGATGTCAGGATGATGTCGGCGCCCGCTTCCGCAAGCCCTGTGGCGATGAATTTCCCAATTCCCCTGCCGCCGCCGGTCACCAGTGCGACTTTTCCTTTCAGTGAAAACATATCCGTAAGTTTCATAAATCCTCCTTTTTTATGTATATTTTCGTCCGGCTGTTTCCGGAAGCGTTTTTTTGCGGGCAAATAGTATCACAATCACCCTAGAGTCGTTAATAAAATATTTGAAAAAGATTATAGTGCCTCTTCTGGCGGATATAGCCTTTGTTGCCGGAGGAAATTTGTGCTATAAAATCAGCCATGACCAATGACCGATTAAAAAATCTGACCCTTCAGCAACTGGAGGCACTGATTGCCCTAGTTGGAGAGAGGAGCTTCAGCCGGGCGGCCAGAAGCATGCTTCTGACTCAACCGGCGCTTACCAAGAACATCCGTAATATGGAAGACTACCTGGGTGTCAAAGTGGTGAATCGCAGCAATGCAGGAATATCTCTGACCCCGGAGGGAAAGATCCTTTATGATTATGCGCAGCGAATGGTCCGCTTACGCAAGGAAGCCTGCGAGAAAATACAGCAAATGCACGAAAATGCAGGCGGCGATATTTACGTAGGCGCAAGCACCATTCCGGCAACCTATATTCTGCCGAAAGCCATAAGTGAATTGAAAAAAGGGCATCCGGAAATCCGGATTTTCCTGAAAATGGAAGACAGTGAAGAAGTCATGAACATGGTGCTTGATCGTGAAGTTGAAATCGGCTGTATCGGGAAAAAACCCCTCAACCGAAAACTGGTTGCCGTGCCGCTCTGGAGTGATCGCCTGATTCTGATTGCTCCCGGTAGCCACCGCTGGGTGAGAAAGGGGACGGTCAGTCTTTCCGAGTTACTGCAGGAGCCTTTCGTTCTGCGGGAGAAAGGGTCCGCAACACGCGATGTGTTTGAGAAATATCTGAAAGAAAATAAATCGATCAACCTTTCGCAGCTGAACATTTGCGGCGAGATGGGCAGTTCCGAGGCTGTCAAGGAAGCGGTCATGGCGGATCTTGGGGTTTCCTTTATTTCCACACATGCTGTCGCGCGTGAACTGGCCCAGAAAACCCTCTGTGAAATTCCAGTTGCATCCTGCAGGATTGAGCGCGAGCTTTTCCTGATTTACCTAAAACAGTTTGGTTTCCACCAGCATCATAAAATTTTTGTCAATTTCCTGAAGAATCACAAGACCATATCAAAGAATAAATGATGAGGGTTGAATTTGGTGCCGGAGCTCGGAATCGAACCGAGATGCCCTTGCGAGCGGGGGATTTTGAGTCCGTTTTGCAATGTTTTTTTGGGAAATGAAGTGATATATAAGTAAAGGCGAGTAAGATTGATTGTTATTTAATTTAAATCAGTTGCATGCTAGAAGTAACCTCAGGGTAGTAGAAGGGTAATGTAAGATCCTTTTTGACAAATAGTGACCAAATAGTGACCATATTTTATGTCTGATTTGATTAATCTCGCCCCATTCTTGTTGAATACCAACTATAAATTTACCACTTCGAGATTTCGGAAAACTGGACCCTGTCATCATCGCCTCATTGATCATCAATGATGAGTTTAGATTTGATGTCGAGATCCCTTGAGATTAAATCGTGAGGCAGCTTTCCTTGGATGGTACCTTAATTGATGTGTAATCGTTTTAGTTCCTCAAGAATTATCTTAATACCTTTTTTTGTTCCTTTGAGATCCAATGGGGTTCGGCCACCAAGAGATTTGATTTTAGATGTAAACCACTCTTTCATGGCCTTTTGACTTTCGAAAACTTGTAAAGCTTTTTGTTCTATCTTAAGAAAGTCTTGTTCAGTGGATTTTCTGGGGCCAGGAGCAACTTCTTTCTGTATTTTGTCACCGAACTTTTGTTTGGCTTTAGCAAAATCATACTTACTCTGCAATTCAAACCAGAAATACTTTGATGTTCGAAAATAAAAGGCAAGCCTCAAGGCAAGATTTGGAGTTATTGACCGTTTGCAATTTATAATATCGTATAATCGTTGAGATGGCACATTAATTTTCATACCCAAAGCACATGGACTCAGCCCACTTGTTTCCAGGAATTTTTTTTTCAAAATTATCCCTGGATGGATTGATTTTGTTTCCTCTATAAAACCTTCTTCGTTTTCTGTATATGCGATATGTTTTTTTTCGTGGCAGATACGTAATGGTGTGGGAATGTGAGCAACTTCTTTCTGTATTTTGTCACCGAATTTTTGTTTGGCTTTAGCAAAATCATACTTACTCTGCAATTCAAACCAGAAATACTTTGATGTTCGAAAATAAAAGGCAAGC
>MWDG01000208.1 GCA_002070455.1 Deltaproteobacteria bacterium ADurb.Bin151 | reverse complement strand
ATGTAGTGTTTTTTTATTCTACAAACCTCTTAATCATGTTCTAAGGAGTTCATTTCCATGGAAAAAAAGTCTTATTCCCCCATTGTTCCGGCGTTGACGAAAAATGCGATCACCGTACTGGAGCGCCGCTACCTGAAACGCGATAAAGAAGGAAAAATTCTGGAAACTCCTGTTCAAATGTTTCACCGCGTGGCGGATACTATCGCGTCGGCGGAAAATAAATTTAATGAACAGGCTGACACAAGCGTAATTGCGGAAGAGTTTTTCCGGATGATTTCCCAACTGGAATTTCTGCCCAATTCACCCACCCTGATGAACGCAGGCCGTGAACTGGGCCAGCTGTCGGCCTGCTTTGTCCTGCCGGTGGGCGATTCCATGGAAGAGATCTTCGATGCCGTAAAATTTACTGCGCTGATTCACAAATCCGGCGGCGGTACGGGTTTTTCTTTTTCCCGCCTGCGCCCCGCCAATGATGTCGTGCTTACGACAAAAGGTATTTCCAGCGGCCCCATTTCGTTTATGCGCGTTTTTGATGTGGCCACGGAAACGATCAAGCAGGGGGGGACAAGGCGGGGAGCCAACATGGGCATCCTGAGGGTTGACCATCCGGATATCATGGATTTCATCATGTGCAAGGCCGACAAAAAGCAGCTCAACAATTTCAACATTTCCGTCGGCCTTACCGAAGCCTTCATGCAGGCCGTGGAAAAAGATGAAAATTATGACCTGATCAATCCCCGCGACGGTCAGATTTCCGGAACCCTCAACGCTCGCAAGGTCTTCAATCGGATCATCACGCAGGCGTGGGAAAACGGAGAACCGGGCATTGTTTTTCTGGATCGGCTCAACCGCGATAACCCGACGCCTCATATCGGCGCCATCGAATCGACAAACCCCTGCGGAGAACAGCCGCTGCTGCCCTACGAATCATGCAACCTGGGATCCATCAATCTGGGCAAAATGGTCCAGAACGGCCAGGTTGACTGGAAACGTCTCAAGGAAGTCGTTCATCTTTGCGTACATTTTCTGGACAATGTTGTGGAGATCAATAACTATCCGCTGCCGCAGATTGCGGCAATGACCATGGGAAACCGTAAAATCGGACTGGGTGTCATGGGCTGGGCGGACATGCTGATCCAGCTGGGTATTCCTTACGACACAGAGGAAGCCGTTGAACTGGCCTGCAAAGTCATGAGTTTCATCAATGACGAGGGTCACTCGGCGTCGCAGGCGCTGGCCAAAACGCGCGGTGCATTTCCGAATTTTAAAGGATCTCTGTATGACAAGAAAGGCGCCCCGGCGATACGCAACGCAACGGTGACAACCATTGCACCCACGGGAACGATTTCGATCATCGCCAACGCTTCCTCCGGCGTGGAACCGCTTTTTGCCGTATCCTACGTCCGGCAGGTCATGGACAACGACATCCTGGTGGAAGTTCATCCTCTGTTCGAAGCCATTGCAAAAGAAAGAGGTTTTTATTCACCGGAGCTGATGCAGAAAATCGCCGAACATGGGACTCTGCGTGACATTCAGGAAATTCCCCAGGATATCCGCAACCTCTTTGTCACCGCCCACGATATTACACCGGATGTTCATATTCGCATGCAGGCCGCTTTTCAAAAACACACGGACAACGCGGTCAGCAAAACGGTCAATTTCGCCAATGGAGCCACGGTTCAGGATGTGGCGCGTGTCTATGAGCTGGCTTACAAGCTCGATTGTAAAGGCGTCACGATTTATCGCGACGGCTCACGCGATCAGCAGGTCCTTTCCGTCGCGAAAAAGGAACAACCGGTTGCGGCTGCGGCACCGGACAAAGACACATCAACCGGCAAACGGGAACGTCCAAAAGTACTGAAGGGCTGGACGTATCAGATGCAGACCGGATGCGGACCGCTTTACGTCACCGTTAACGAGGACAGTACGGGTCTTTTTGAACTCTTCACAACCATGGGAAAAGCAGGCGGCTGCGCGGCTTCCCAGAGCGAAGCGATCGGACGCATGGTTTCACTGGCCTGGCGCAGCGGTCTTCAGGCGCGACAGGTGATCAAACAGCTGCAGGGCATTTCCTGTCACTCTCCATCCGGTTTCGGTGAAAACAAAGTCCTGTCCTGTGCCGATGCGGTGGCTAAAGCGATTCAGGCTCACCTGTCAGCAAACGGCGGAAAAGTGCAGCACACGAAGCGGGTCTTCCTCAAGGGTGCCTGCCCGGACTGCGGAGGAATCGTCGAACACGAAGGCGGCTGTGCAGTCTGTCGTCTGTGCGGCTACAGCGAGTGTGCCTAAAAATTGATTAATACGTACCATCGTTAAATACCATCAGAAAAAATCCCCGCTGTTCACAGCGGGGATTTTCCATATAAGGCCCGGCGTGAATGGTTAATGATTGAAAAATATAAACGATCGTGTATAAATAATGAATTACAGATTACGCAATAGGGAGATTCGTTGTTTCTCTGTGTGATAACCCTTCGGGTAACTCGTTGCGGGCCGCCTAAGTCAAGATCTATGTCATTCCGAGCGCATGCGAGGAATCTTAAAAAAGGGTCAAGATTTCTCGTCGCCTTG
>MWDG01000207.1 GCA_002070455.1 Deltaproteobacteria bacterium ADurb.Bin151 | reverse complement strand
TCTGTCTGATGCGGAACTGGCCGGTGTCACCGGACAGGCCGGAATCAGCATCAATGTGGAAACCAAATCCCGTGTTGAAATTGTTGAGTATAATATTTCGGACACACCGGATCCGGAATTTGACCAGCATTGGATTAAATTTAAACATATTACCATAGATGACGGGACCGGGTGGCATCCTACGAATAAAGGATACTACACGGCCGCCACGACCCTGGATGACCCGATCAAATTGGACATCGGAACGAACGATGCCGGACGGACCCTGGTATCCTTTTACGATCCCAGTCATGTATTGCCAAGGTGGTACGGTATTGAGGACGTTGAATTCGACGGCCTGTCTATCGGCAGTTTTAATATAGACGCCTTGAGTATAGGGCCTTCACTGTATCGTTCAGGGGCCCACGCGGACAGCACCGGAGGCGGATATGATTTTGACTACTCTACGCGCATAACCGCCCAGGCAATCCGTTTTACTTATAACACAGTTCCGGAAGCCCTGACCCTGTCGGGCATTCATCTGGCCGGCAGCGCAAGCGGCGCCGAAAATGATCCCGCAACATGGTCTTTTACAGGCAATTTCAAGATCGGCGATATAGACGCCGGCACCCCCGCCAAAGTTGATGTTGTCACAAATTCGGACGATGCTCCGGGCGTCACGTCGCTTGTTCTGAACGTGCCTATTCAGGGCAGCGTACGGGTAGAAAATGTCAATTTCGGAGGGAACGATTTCGGGCCCATTGCCATCGACGGCATCAATGCTCACCGCATGTCTCTTTCATTCCATCCCTAATGTGGTGCTTAACAAAAACCTTTCTGTCATTCCGGGCTTGACCCGGAATCCAGGCGTCGTCCCCGCGAAAGCGGGGAGCCAGTTTCATTATTACTGGATTCCCGCTTTCGCGGGAATGACAAAAATCTGATGCTTATAGTTTAATAAAGGATTTTTTTATCTAAAGAAGCGTTAGACGCACTATACTAAATCTTTTAACCTGTTGTTGTGAATAGACCATCTTTCCTTTCCCCTGGTCATCTTCGCAGGGATGTTTTGCCTTGTTTTCTTTTCATCCCTGCTGTGTTAGAATATATAAAAGTATTGTGTAATAACCTTTCAGGTCACGCGTTCCGAACCGCCGCAGGCAAGTAGGGTGTCATTTCGAACGTGTTGTCATTCCGAACGAATGTGAGGAATCTTGAAAATGAAAAAAAAAGATTTCTCGTCGTTGACACTCCTCGAAATGACAAAGGAAGTTATAAAGAATTGATTGTTATGAAAAGGTTTTACAATTTCTGATAAACTTATCCAGTCCCATTCTCAGGGGCTGGGTAAGTGCTCTTTGAAAAAAAGACCGATGGAGTCTTTATCGTCCATCGAGCCTTACATATGGTAGAGGAACGACAGGACGCGCCAAACCAGGAGTAATCCTGGGACGGAAAGCCACGGGTCCGGATTTGAAGGCCGGATAGCCGGGTTGCCTCAATACCAAACCACGGGTAACCGTGGGACGGAAAGCCACGGGTCCACTTGTAGGAGGGTGGATAGCCGGGTTGCCTTCAAAAAGCCAAACCAGGAGTAATCCTGGGACGGAAAGCCACGGGTCCATTGCCGCAAGCAATGGATAGCCGGGTCTGCCTCCTCTTTTGCCAAACCAGGAGTAATCCTGGGACGGAAAGCCACGGGTCCGTTCGACGAACGGATGGCCGGGTTACCTGAAGAAAGATGTCTTTCTTCAGAAAGGAGAGTACACATGAAGATTAGAAAAATCGTCATGACGTTACTGCTGGCAATCGGACTTATGATTATCCCACAACTGGGAACGGCCGAAATGGCTTCCCTCTCCGAAGAACAGTTAAACGGTGTTATCGGCCAGGCAGGCATGTCTTTTCAAATCGACAGGCTTAACTGGGGCATGACCATCGAAACACTGGCCTATGGAGATGAGGATGGCCTGGGTCCCGGAACCAATACCACAGCGGGCTATTTCAGCCTTTGCGGGATTGAGTTCGTAGGTGCCGCCCAGTTTACAGACCCCCTGAAGCTGGATATCAGCACTACGGGGGATGGAACAAGGGTGAAAAGCCTCAACATGACCATGACCGGAATGACATTGCAGGTGGATCGTTTTTCTATCGATGCCATTCGGCTCGGCTCCAAGCCGGGAACCGGCGAAAGCCTAGGCAGTATTTATATGTCCAACATGGTTGCCAGCATAACAGGAAACGTGCGGATCAGCACGATACCCTGATCAGAATGACAACCTGTTGTTCCTTTACCTTTTTTATTTGTTCCAACCGTTCAGCTCACGCACTTCGACTAGTCATAATCCCCTCTTTGTCATTGCGAGCTCCCGCAGGGAGCGCGGCAATCTCTTGTAATCCAATAGACATGAGATTGCTTCGGTCGCTGTACTCCCTCGCAATGACACGAACAGCTGTCATAAAAGATTTCTCGCGGAGTTTATCCTGAGCACAGCCGAAGGGCTCCGAAATGACAGGTAAAAGAGTCATAGCCCTGCTAAACAAGTGTTCCGAATATTTGTCTCTGTCATTCGAACGTATGTGAGAAATCTTA
>MWDG01000206.1 GCA_002070455.1 Deltaproteobacteria bacterium ADurb.Bin151 | reverse complement strand
TAACTTACATTCCTTCATTTGCCAGCTGATCAACCAGCTTGATTTGCCTGTCCGTAAGTTTTTTGGGAACTTCGATATTGATTTTGACGTACTGGTCGCCTTTTAGAGAACCTTTAAGACCCGGCACGCCATAGCCTTTCATCCGGATCTTTGTGTTATTTTGAGTCCCGGGTGCAATTTTTAATCTTTTTGTGGCACCCTCAAGCGTGGGAACATCGATCGTTGTTCCCAGAGCGGCCTGTGTAAATTTAATGGTTTTTTCGATGTAAAGATCGTTGCCGTCCCTGGCGAAAATCGGATGAGGCATTACATTAACATTTAAGTATAAGTCTCCGTTTTGACCTCCGTTATATCCAGCAAGTCCTTTTCCGGGCAGCCTCAGTTTTTTCCCTGAACTGATGCCTGGCGGGATCTTCACATTGATGTCTTCTATTCTGTTTTCCATCTGCAGGGAGATTTTTTTATCCGATCCCATTACGGATTCTTCTAATGAAATCGATAAATTATATTCTACATCCTGACCTTTTTGAGGCATGTTGGCATAATGGCGGCCACCGCCGCCGCTGAATATACCGGAGAAGGGGTCTTCATAGTCCTGAGGACCTCCTCCCCTTCTGCTTGTACGAAATGTTGTCCGCCCTCTTCCTGAACCAAATCCGAAGCTTCGCAAAATCTCATCAAGGTCGAAATCGCGGAAAATATCCTCCTGTGAATATTGCTGACGATACCGATCAGCAGATCCAAACTGGTCGTATTCATCTCGCTTTTTCGCATCGCTTAAAACGGCATAGGCTTCACTGATCTTTTTAAATTTTTCTTCAGCAGCTTTATTATTGGGGTTTTTGTCCGGATGCCATTTCACGGCCAGTTTGCGATAAGCTTTCTTTATCTCATCAGCGGATGCTTTTTTATCAACGCCTAAAACCTGATAGTAGTCTTCTGCCATAGTGTCCCTTTTCGGTTGAAAAATTCATTTCAGGTAATTTAAGCAGCAATTCCCATTTGAAAAGCGTCTAAATTCAATTTTATCAATTTTTGTGGAAAAGACTTTTTAATCACAGTTTCCCAAATGGATTTGTCGACGTTCAGCAGATTCGATACGGCACCCAGCAGGACGACATTTGCCGCTTTTACATTTCCGGCTTTTTGGGCAATTTCGGCAGCGTTAAAAGCAACCACCCTGGGATAGTTTTTTTTCAAAAACCCAACAACATCTTCAGGGTAAGATGTATCGCCGATATTGACCGCCGGAGGATAGATTTCCTCTGTGTTCACAATAACAGACGCATCCGCGCTTATAAATTTTAAATAGCGAAGTGCTTCCATTTTTTCAAATGAAACAAGTATTTCACCGCTTCCTGCTTCAGCCAGCGGCGAATAGACTTTCTTTCCGTAACGAACGTCGCTGTTCACGCAACCGCCACGCTGTGCCATGCCATGGACTTCACTCTTTTTAACGTCATAACCTGCTTCCATCATGACCATGCACATGATGTCACTGGCTCTTATGATTCCTTGACCGCCTACTCCGGCAAATAACACACTGTGAACTCTTGAATCATCCTTCATGGAATTTTTCCTTTTCCTTAACTGATTGCTCCGAATTTGCATACCTGGGCGCATAATCCGCAGCCATTGCACAATGTTTCATCAATTACCGCGATGCCTTTCCGTTTAGAGCCCTCTTTCGTGATGCCTGCTTTCCATGCAATCGGGGGACAATTCAAAGTCAGACAGGTTCGGCAGCCCTCGCATTTGTCTGCGTCAATTTTCAGGGGGGGAACGGGCTTCAGATTCGCCCTCTTAAAGAGAACGCATGGGGCCTGGGAGATGATAACGGACGGACCACTGCTGGCCAGTTCGTCTTTAATCGCGATTTGAGTTTCTTTAATGTTGTATGGATTAATAACCCTTATATTTTCAATGCCTAGGGCAGATACTAAAACATTTAGATTAACTTTTTTAGCTTCTTTTCCCATCAACGTGTAGCCGGTGCCCGGATGCTCCTGCATTCCTGTCATGGCGGTTGTACTGTTGTCCAGGATGATAATCAAGGCATCACTGTTGTTGTAAGCCATATTTAAAAGCGAGGTAATCCCGGAATGCAGAAAAGTGGAGTCGCCAATGACCCCGACAACCTTGCCCTTCCCTTTTTCCTTCAGGGCCTTGCTCATTCCGTGGGCCATGCCAATACTGGCGCCCATACAGATGCACGAATGCAGACCTTCGAGGGGCTTTAAATAGGAGAGTGTATAACAGCCGATGTCTCCATGGACATAAGCTTTTGATTTCTTCAGCGCGTGAAACAATCCTCGATGAGGACAACCGGGGCACAGATTGGGCGGGCGATGGGCGAGGCTTTGCTGATAAGGGGAAACTGTTCCGCTTCTGTCTGAATTTATTGCTTTTTTTACAATACCGGGATCAAATTCGTTGGTGTAGGGGAAAATATCCTTGCCGGTCACCTCGATTCCCATAGCTTTGATCTGCTCCTCAAGATAGGGATCAAGTTCTTCGATTACATAGATTTTTTTCACCCTGGATGCGAATTCATGTATTAATTGTGCCGGAAGCGGATAGACCATGCCGAGTTTCAGATAGGAGAAATCCGGGAAAACCTCCTTGGCATAGTT
>MWDG01000205.1 GCA_002070455.1 Deltaproteobacteria bacterium ADurb.Bin151 | reverse complement strand
CCGGGTTTGCCGATTTAGGAAATTTTTTCAGCCGGAATGACTTCTCTGCCTTTATAGGTACCACAATTCGGGCAGACGCGGTGCGGCATTTTCGGTTCGTTGCACTGCGGACATACCGATAATGCCGGCTGTTTTAAAAAGTCGTGCGCTCTTCTTGTGTTGCGCCTTGTTTTGGAATGTCTTTTTACTGGATTTGGCATGGTAAATTATCCTCTTTTATCATTAATGTTTAACTTTAAAATTTTTCAGCACGGCCAAACGGTCATCCACGACGTCCGAATGGCAATCGCATGAACCCATATTCAAATTGATACCACAATTTGGGCACAATCCTTTACAATCTTCGGAACAGAGAATCTTCATCGGCACCTGCAACACAATCTGCTCGCAGATAATTGGCGCCAGATCAATAAAGTCACCTTGATAATAGATTGTCTCAAGTTCCTGAGCAGTGAGCTCCAGGTTTTCCGCATTTTCTTCTTTTGCCGGCACCAGGGTGTATGTAAAATCCCCATTGATCGGAATCGTTGCCAATTCGAGGCAGCGACTGCATTCCTGGCTGATCTGCGCGGCCAGTTCCCCCCGGATGTAAATGGTATCGCCTGAACGGGTAATAAGACAATTCACATCCACCCTGACAAGTGAGAACTCGGGCAATTCATCGGCAGAAAAGCACTCTTTGAACCACCGGGCATCTTCTGAAAAAGCCAACCGTAACCCTTCTTCAGGAAGAATCGTCAGATTAATTTTCAAAGAATCGGACATGGAACCTTAACTGCCTTCAATAAAAAATTAGCCAATCACATTAAGTTGGTGAGTTAATGATAAATTTTCTTTATTGTCAAGAACAATTTGATTCTATTAAACACCATATAAAACAGAGGGAAATGAACGTTCTTCCCACCGGAGCCGGATGAAAGGTAAAAGACACTTGACAAACAGTGAACCGCAATCCTATAAAAGCGCAAAAATGAAGGGAAACAACATGGCCGACAAAATCCGTACCCGCTTTGCACCCTCCCCCACCGGTTACCTCCACATCGGAGGAGCGCGAACCGCTCTTTTTAACTGGCTGTTTTCCCGTCATAACGGCGGAGAATTTGTATTAAGAATTGAAGACACGGACCAGCAGCGATCCACGGAAGAATCCACAAAAGCAATCTTAGATGCCATGGCCTGGATGGGGCTGAACTGGGACGAGGGACCACATTTTCAGGCTCAACGAGTTGAGCTCCATAGAGAAATGGTACAAAAACTTGTTCAGGAAGGCAAAGCCTATTATTGCACCTGCACACCGGAAGAACTGGAATCTAAAAGAAAAGAAGCCTTTGCGACAGGGAAAAAACCCAAATACGACGGCAAGTGCCGCGATAAGGGCCTGAAGAAAACGCCCGGCAGCGTTGTGCGCTTCCGCGGCATAGAAACCGGCGTCACTATCGTGGAGGACCTCATCAAGGGCAACATCATTTTTAATAACGATGAGTTGGATGACCTGATCATTGAACGCGGCGATGGCTATCCCACCTATAATTTTGCCGTCGTCATCGATGATGCCATGATGAACATCACGCATGTGATCCGTGGCGACGATCACGTTAACAACACCCCGCGCCAGATTTTAATGTATCAGGCCCTGGGTTTTGATGTCCCTCAATTTGCCCATGTGCCGATGATTCTGGGTGCGGACAAGACCCGTTTGAGCAAACGTCACGGGGCGACTTCGGTCATGGCCTATAAAGAAATGGGATTCCTGCCGGAAGCACTTGTCAATTATCTGGTACGCCTTGGCTGGTCGCACGGCGATCAGGAAATTTTTTCATTCAAAGAGTTAATTGAACTCTTCGATCTTTCCTCCGTCGGCAAATCGCCCGCAGTTTTCAATCCCGAAAAACTGCTCTGGCTCAATGCACATTACATTAAGGAATCAAAACCCGAACGGCTGATGGAAGAAATGAGGCCCCTGTGGCCAGCAGGAATCAACACGGACGATGGAGCTTTCACACAGAAAGTCATTATCGATTTACAGCCCCGTGTCAAGACACTGGTTGAACTGGCCCAGACCGCGGATTTCTATTTTGCCGATCAGATCCGGTATGAAGAACAGGCTGCCCAGAAGTTTTTGGTTCCTGAAGTGACCGGACATCTTAAAGCAATAGCTGACGAGATTCCGAAAGTGCAAAACTTCAGCAAAGAAGGCATTGAAGCGTTCCTGAAAAACTTTATTGAAGAACAGAAAATCAAATTCAAGGCAATCGCCCAGCCATTGCGTGTGGCACTGACCGGTAAAACCGTCAGCCCGGGCATTGACGAAGTCATGGTCACCCTGGGCCGGAAACGAGTGACTCAAAGAATCAATGACGCGATTGCCTATATTGATCGCCAAACGCAATAAGGGCGTCCCGAGTATTTCAGGCCATACAAACCGCATCAATTTCATCTTGACTTTTGAAGTCGAATTGAATAGATACTGCCGCTCGACTTACACCGCTTTCAGTGGATCGATAAGTCACAAAACCCAGGATTCCAGTTTCCTTGCCCACTGATGATAATCCTGGATTGCAACCAAAATGGTCCCATCGTCTAGTGGTTAGGACGCTGGCCTCTCACGCCGGAAACCGGGGTTCAAGTCCCCGTGGGACTACCA
>MWDG01000204.1 GCA_002070455.1 Deltaproteobacteria bacterium ADurb.Bin151 | reverse complement strand
CTTAAATTGCTATCAAAATTATAAATGCCCGTCAAGAGAAAGGGGCATTTCCTACAAAATATATTTGAACTTGAAATTGATGTATTGTAAGCATTTATGAAAAGTTTCCAGAATTTATATTGAACGAAAGAAAAGGGAAATATGACAACTTCAAAGGGAATGTTAAGCTCGGAAACAACCCAATACAAAAATTTTATACCAATCGTGATTTGCCTGTCTCTGGCACTTCTGACCATAATTGTTTTCAGTCCGATCAAGGATTGCGGTTTTATCAACTTGGATGACAATAACTTTGTTTATGAAAATGCATATGTGCAATCCGGCCTGAATTGGAATAGCGTAGGGCAGGCCTTTTCATTTTCATCTGAATTAACGAAGAAAGGCGGTTGGGTACCACTCACCTGGCTATCGTTGATGCTCGATTCTTCAATTTTTGGAATCAATCCCTTCGGTTATCACCTAATGAATCTTCTTTTGCATGTGATGAATACCATCCTCCTTTTTCTGATCCTTTGTCGGATGACAAAAGCACTTTGGCCAAGTGCCTTTGTGGCCGCTTTGTTTGCGATTCATCCGCTTCATGTGGAGTCCGTTGCCTGGATAGCGGAGCGCAGGGATGTGCTTTCCACTTTCTTCATGATGCTTACGCTGGGGGCTTACTGCTTTTATGTAGAGCAACAAAATATCAAGAGATACGCTTTTATTCTACTGTTTTTCATCCTAGGGCTGATGTCCAAGCCCATGCTGGTGACCCTGCCTTTTGTTTTGCTGCTTTTTGACTACTGGCCCCTGGGTCGTTTATCGGAAGTAAAAGCAATGGTCCAAATTCCGGCTGTTGAGATAAAATATGAGGTTTCTGGGAAGAAAAAGAAAAACAGGGAAAAGGACGCTGAAAAAGCGACCGCTTTAGCAAAAACATCGGAAGTCAGGAAAATGGCTGTTCCCGAATTTAAATGGTCTCTAACTTATCCCCTGATAATCGAAAAGATTCCTTTTTTTGTTCTGGCCATTGTGTCCAGTATAGCAACATACATCACCGCACAAAGTGTAGGATTTATCCATTTAGGATTGATTCCCTTGGATGTTCGTATAGGGAATGCCCTCGTTTCCTATATTGCATACATTGGACAGATGATCTGGCCGGTTAATCTCGCTGTTCTTTATCCTCATTCAAGAGTTGTAATTCTCTGGCAGGCTTTTGGGGCGGCGTTAATTTTGATTGCAGTTACCTTGGTCGTGACTTGGAAAATTAAGAAATATCCTTATTTGGCAACGGGCTGGTTTTGGTATCTTGGCACACTTGTGCCTGTCATAGGTATTATTCAGGTCGGTGTCCAGGCCATGGCGGACCGTTACACCTATATCCCCTTGATCGGGTTATTCATCATGGTAGCATGGGGTATTGAGGAAGTTTCGCAAAAATGGAAATACCGAAAAGAAATCCTTGTGTTGTCATCGGCGCTTATCCTTTTGGTCCTTTCCATTCTGACATGGAAACAGGCCGGATACTGGCAAAACAGCATTACCCTGTATGACCACACTTTAAAGGTAACAGAAAGTAATGGTCTTATCCATAACAACAGGGGTTTTGCCTATTATGTTCTGGGAGATTACAGACAGGCAATTGCGGATTACAGCACTGCAATTGCGATCAAGCCGGATTACGCGACGGCATACCATAACAGGGGCATTACCTTCAGCACACTTGGAGAGCACACGCAGGCCATAGCTGATTTCAACTTCGCAATCAATCTCAAACCGGATTATTCAGAAGCTTATAATAACAGGGGTAAATCTTACAGTGCCCTGAATGACTTCCAGAAGGCGCTTGAAGACATTAATAGGGCCATTACAATCAAACCGGAGGATGCAACATATTATCATAACAGGGGTTATGTTCATTTTGTTCTAGGCAATCCCCGCCAGGCGATTGATGATTTTGGCACGGCGGTCAGGATCAAACCGGATTACGCCGATGCTTATAACAGCAGGGGTGCTGTCCATTACAGTACCGGTAATTACAAACAGGCGGTTGAGGATTGCGGGAGAGCGATCGGGCTTAAGCCAAATTTTGCAGGAGCTTATAACAACAGAGGTTTGGCTTATGCGGGTCTGGGCGACAAAGATCAGGCTGTCAATAATCTGAAAACGGCGGCAAAACTCGGTGATGAACGCGCGAAGAATATGCTGAAGCGTCAGGGGATCGTTTGGTAGCAATGGTTTCAAGAAAATTTTATCGTTCATGAAATTAATGATGAAGGAACAATGACAACATTAAAACTGGAACCAGAACAGAATAATCAATGGATGCCTGCACTGATCTGCCTGTTTCTGGCAATTCTCACCATCATTGCCTTCATCCCGCTCAAGGACAGCGGTTTCATCGTCTATGACGACGAACAATATATTACAAAAAATGTTTATGTGCAGTCCGGACTGAACGCGGAAAGCATTAGCCATGCTTTTTCTTCCGACCTGGCAAAATACAGCGGTCACTGGCATCCCCTGACGTGGCTTTCATTGATGCTGGACCATTCCCTTTTCGGCCTGAACCCGACGGGTTATCATCTGGTCAATCTTCTCTTTCATGTCTTAAACACCGTTCTTCTCTTTCTGGTTTTGCGCCGGATGACAAAGGCAACCTGGCCAAGCGCTTTTGTGGCCGCCCTGTTTGC
>MWDG01000203.1 GCA_002070455.1 Deltaproteobacteria bacterium ADurb.Bin151 | reverse complement strand
CGGATCTTCAGAGATTCCTTTGCGTTTTCGATAAATTGCTCTCTGGTCACGGGTCCTCCAAAAATATATTGATCGGTTCGGGAAGCGGCAAACCCTTGCGGCGCCATTTTTATGAAAGATCCACTTTGTTATGTTTCACCCGTAATATGACAAAAAGCCGGGAGATTCGTCAAGGCAAAAAAATTAATGCACGCGGATTTTTATTTGAAAGTAATGTCGGATAAAGCGATTGAGTTGCGTGAACCGGGGGTAAGGTTCCCCCGGTTGCACGGGTTTATCATGATTTCAGTCTTTCTTCCGACAAATGCAAATGGTCGGTTTCGACTTCCACCAGCGCTTCAAAGATTTGCCGGATTCGCGGATGATCCGCTTCGGCGGCCGCTTTCCGGTAGAAATCGATGGCCCGGGTTTCCCTGGCGTGCGATTCCTTCAGGTTTGCGACATTCTCTGTATGGCAGGCGTCCGAGCCAGGGGGAACGGATCCCACCTTGAGGATCTTTCTCCAGATGGAGGCATGCTCTGCTTCGACCTTACCCAGCGCCTTGAACAAAATCTTTCCCTCAGGGTCATCGGTTTGACCGGCGGCGCACATGTAAAATGCTGAATTGCTGATTTCCACTTTCAAGGCGTGTTCGGCATTGGCCTGATCCTTTGCGTTCAGCGCAATATCAAAGTTTACGACCGCCTCTTTTGCTTCCACAATATACCCCATGTGCGCGCCGCAGAAAGGGCAGTTCGCCGGGGGGCTGGCGCCTATATACGCGTCGCCGCATATCGTGCATCGGTATAGTTTAACCATGCTTTCTCCTTTTTTAATTATGGCTGTGCCTTTGCTTACGATTTCCACAGACCGTGAAGATTGCAGTATTCCCTCGCCGTGATACTGGCTGCCTCGATGGGAAAAACGGCTTCCGGTGCCTGACCAGGCGCTAAAAACTGGCGATAGGCTTTTCCGTCCGCGATCACTTCGATCCACTCAATGTAATGCTTTTCTTCCATCGGATGGGCCACGCTGCCTACGGACACCTTGATGCCGCCGGCTACTTTTTCCACCACGGGAACGTGTTTTTCTTTCGCCGCGTCCGTTGTGTTTTCCGTCATGAGCTGCATGGGCTGTTCACAGCACACGAGCTTCCCTACGCCCGCGTGAAGCACTTCCACGATA
Organism: Deltaproteobacteria bacterium ADurb.Bin151; assembly: GCA_002070455.1. Lineage (GTDB taxonomy): Bacteria > Desulfobacterota > Syntrophia > Syntrophales > Smithellaceae > UBA8904. Next base: position 1,515 of record MWDG01000203.1, on the reverse strand, counting down.
TTACCGCAAACGTTGCATTGATAAACTTCGTTTCTAATGGTCATGTTCCGCCTCCCTGTTATTTTTTGAGTGATTAATCCACTTTTTTAAACATTTTGCCTTTTGCGCCGCAGATCGGGCAGGTTTCCGGCGCTTCATTTTCAACAGTGTACCCGCATACCGGGCAAACATAATAGCTGGAAGTTTCTTGCGCGCCGTCCAGATTGTCCAAGGCCTTCTGATAAAGGGCGGCATGAATTTTTTCCACTTCATTGGCAAAATTAAAAGACCGCTCGGCTTCTTTGTGTCCTTCGGCTTTGGCGGATTCGATCATGGCCGGGTACATGCTTTTAAATTCGTGCGTTTCTCCATCGATGGCCTCCTGAAGGTTTTCCCGGGTGGAACGAATGCCTTTGAGTGCCCTCAAATGAGCATGAGCGTGAACGGTTTCCGCCTCCGCGGCCGCACGGAACAATTTTGCCACATGGGCAAATCCTTCCTGGTCAGCCTTGGCTGCAAAGGCCAGGTACTTGCGGTTGGCTTGAGATTCTCCTGCAAAAGCTTCCTTTAACGCGTCTTCGGTTTTGGACATTCTATCATCTCCTCCTTTTAAAAATTTATTTATTTTTTCTTGGTACGCATTCATCCAACTGCTATTTTCGCCGGTAGTTATCCTTGCCATAGGGCGGAAAGTTAAAAGATGCAAATTCTTTTCCCCCTCCCCTGCCCCGCTTGTACCATTCAGGGTATCAAGCAGGGTAGGGCTCCGGGTGGTTGTCCGGAAAAAGGGATCCCGGAAATTCAAATTATGCCAGGTCGAAACGGTCCAGATTCATGACCTTGTTCCATGTCGCCACAAAATCCTGCAAGAACTTCTCCGGGGAGTCCTGACAGGCGTAAACTTCCGCCACGGCCCGAAGCTGGGAATTCGATCCGAAAATCAGATCGACGCGTGTGCCGGTCCATTTTAGTTCGCCGGTCCTGCGATCGTACCCTTCGTATACATCCGGATCGTTCGCTGACGCCTTCCACTCCGTGCCCATGTCGAGCAGGTTCACGAAGAAGTCGTTGGTCAGCTTTCCCGGCTGTGAGGTGAAGACGCCATGCGGAGAACCGCCGAAGTTGGCGCCCAGCACGCGCAGGCCGCCAATTAGAACAGTCATCTCGGGTGCGGTGAGCGTCAGAAGCTGCGCCTTGTCCACCAGCATTTCTTCAGGCAGTACGGTGTATCTGGCCTTCTGGTAGTTGCGAAACCCGTCGGCTTTCGGTTCGAGCACGCCGAAAGAAGCCGCATCAGTTTGCTTTTGTGACGCATCCATGCGACCCGGCGCGAAAGGTACCGTAATTTTGTGCCCCGCGCTTTTTGCCGCCTGTTCAATTCCCGCGCAACCGGCCAGAACGATCACATCGGCCAGCGATACCTTCTTGTCACCAGCCTTTTCTTTGTTAAAAGCCTTCTGAATTCGCTCAAGGGTTTTAAGCACCTTAGCCAGACGGTCAGGTTCGTTGACCTCCCAGTCCTTTTGCGGTGCCAGA
>MWDG01000202.1 GCA_002070455.1 Deltaproteobacteria bacterium ADurb.Bin151 | reverse complement strand
AATGGCTCTGTACGTTGTATATTCATACTGACCGGCTACGTTCTTTTTGCCGAACAGTTTGTTTCCCGCGTATTTCGCGGCGCTTTGTTCCCATAAATCGACAAGGTTGTTCGGGTTGTCGTAAACTGAATTCACGTCAAAATTCGGATTGTTCGGCGCATCTGGCATTAACATCACTACTTCCCCCTTTTATTTTTTATTTTTTTACAGCCATGATGATTTTCTGATCCTGGAACAAAAAAGCCCTCAGCCTTCAAATGAAGGAGACCGAGGGCTTGGGTGGCTTTTCATAAAAGATTCACATCATTTAATGCGATTCCAGTATTTATTTTTACAGAGAAAGCCGATACATCCCTGCAGCTTCAATCGGTCAGGATTGTCCAGCGACAGTTTGCATTTGTATTCCTTGCCCTTCTCGGTTTCATAAACCCTGCCGCCGCTGTATTCGTTATCGCCGGTTTTCTTCATTCCCCACACAAAAACCATGCCCACAAGCGGTTTGTCTTTTCTATCACCGGTGCAAGTGGAGCATATGGCACCCGGAGCAAGAAGGGGCAGTTTGACATATTTGCCTTCATAGATGCCGTTCTTTTCATAAATTTCCATTTGCGCCCGTTCTTTGCCCTTGTCCGGACCTTCATCACCGATAAAGGACCAGACTCCGACAATGCTGCTCTCCGCTGCGTGAGCGGATACCGCCAAAAACATGAACACCAACACCGCAAACAACACGCACATACTTGCCTGACACGTTTCTTTTTTCATCATTCCTCCTTGTTAAAATCAAATTAAGCAGAAACCTGCATGGAAATCGTCATCCCTTCAATGGATCTGCGTCTTCGCCTCAGGGCGCAACGGATTGCCCCGCCTTCACCAAAATAAATCTCAAGTGCTGCCTGAAAGGAGTTGGATGGCTTCCAGGCAGCATTCTTGATTAACCCGAGAGGAGGCCGCTTCAACAAACCTCGGGGAATAAGGGGAAGATCAAAGTAAATAAATTTTCCGTGCTCCCATCAGCAATATGTATGCCATTATTGGTAATAATTTTACAAGCATGTGAAATTAAAAGTATTTTAATAAAGTAAAATACAATGTTCGTGTTTTTTGTTGGACATATAGTTTCATTTATGTTTCAAGCGTCCCAGAATATATGGCCAGCGATGAAACATTACTGGCACTTTCCATGCTCAGCGCGAGAAAGAAGAATAAACGATGGCAGACTTAAATTTGAGCGAAAACATTGAAGAAAATCCAGTGATGGAAACAAACTTTTTTCAGTATATCAAAGAAAATACGACCCTCGATTTTCGCAAAGCTTTCGACGGTAAAATCGATCTTAAAACAACCATTTCTCCATACGATAACATGAGCTACTGGATGCAGTTCACAAAAAAGTCGTCGCAGGAATGGAATAGATTTATTCACGGCTCGGATCTTATCGACTCGTCCACCATTCCCCCTGCAATCTTAGACAGCTGGAGGCGTAGCAAAGAAAAAAAATTAAATCCTGCAGGCGAACCGCAATGTCAAATTTTAACGGGTCATGCTCTTCAACGACTGCTTGATGAGAACAGACTTTTGATTGATACCAGTCAGCCTTTTTTAAACAGGCTTTTCCAGTCCATGAAGACCGGCAGTTTCGATGTGTCCCTTTTCGACCGCAACGGGTATCTTTTGCAGGTCATGCAGGATGATCGATATGTAGAGATCAACAGGCGGTATAAATGGTATCCGGGCGTTTTGTGGTCGGAGGACGACTGCGGCAGCAATGTCGTAGCATCCGTATTAAAACATAAGAAACCGGTTCAGGTTATCGGGCCTCAACATTATTTGCAGTGGTGCCACATCGTGACCGGATCGGGCGCGCCGATCATTGATCCGGACGGCGAATTGATCGGCGGTATCGCTATCATCACTCTTTTATTCGCAACCCATCCCCACACGCTGGGCATGGCCATTTCCGCCGCGCAGGCCATTGAAAATGAAATGCGGGTCCAAAACGCATACGGCCTGCAAAAAGCGATTATCACGTCAATCCCCGAAGCGCTGATCGCCATAAATATTGAAGGCCGTATAACCACCATCAACAAGCGTGCGCAAAAGTTGTTCGGCCTGGACGATCGCGACGTGACAGGGCGGCTTCTCCGGGACATCTACCCGGATAAGCAGAACCTTCCTTTTCTGAACATGATTGATCGCCGGGAATCCATTACCGATGCGGAGGTGAGAATTCTCTCCCCCAAAGGTCCCGGCGACTATACCCTGACCTGCAACAGCACGTTTGCCGCAGATGGATCAGTCATTGGACAAATTTTGATTTTTTCAGAAATTCAAAGAATCAAATCCCTGGTGAATAAATTCGTCGGAGCAAAAGCCAACTTTAAATTTTCCGATATCCATGGCGAGAATGTCTTTTTTAAAAGTGTCATGGAGGAAGCCCGGGTGATTTCAAAAAGTACGTCCAACGTTCTGCTCCTGGGGGAAAGCGGCACCGGTAAAGACATCTTAGCTCAGGCGATTCACAACGCCTCTCCACGCAAGAACGGACCCTATGTCGCCATCAACTGTGCGGCGATTCCCCGCGATCTGATTGCCAGCGAACTCTTTGGCTACGCCGAAGGAGCTTTTACAGGATCGCGACGCGGCGGCAATCAGGGCAAATTTGAACTGGCGGACGGTGGTACA
>MWDG01000201.1 GCA_002070455.1 Deltaproteobacteria bacterium ADurb.Bin151 | reverse complement strand
CGAATGGACGGCCACACACAAAATCAAGAAAACGAATCTTAAAAATGAGGGATACGACCTGTCGCAGGTGAAAGATGAAATATATATTCTTTTACCGGGCAGTGAAAAATATGAAAAACTAAATGACGATATTTACGGCAACATCATGGCCGGCAAATATAAGTTTTAGCATTCATGGATGAAAGTCATTGAGGCCGGCAAGAAGCTGCAGGTTAAAGGCTACATGGCGATTTTATGCTGTTTACAGATCTGGATAAAGGCAATTAGCCTTATATAAACAAGGATGGGCTTCGTCTGAATCCGTGCTGCATCGGTGCCCCTGTTAATTTTTTTCATGATCCGCTTCTTCCAGAAGCAACGGCGGCAACGATGGCCGCTCCGATTCCAGACCCATCCGCAGCGGGGCAAAGCGCTATCTTTTCCGCACTGTCTCCAAGAAGTTCTTGCAGAATGTGGAGTATATTTGTCCTGAACCCCGGAAATTTTTCAAACAAAGACCCATCAACAGCAACCGTGTGATGCCTCTCAAAACCGGCGTCCATCCAGGTGACCACGGCAGCAATAGCCGTTCCCGCAATGCGGGCGGCCCGCCTTGAAATAATATGACTGATCCGGACTGCAGCCTCACGATCGTGATCGGTTGCGTTCTCAAGACCAAACCCTGCAAGAAAATCTTCCCCCCCGGCCGCCTGTGACAAAAGTTCCGTCGTAACAGAGTATTCACGTTCAAAAATATACCTGTGCTTCTTTTGAAGGAGGCAACCGTTGTCGATCATATCCAGAATGACCAGGCGGGCCAGTTCTCCCAGATACATTCCGGAAACCATTTTTTCCATGCGCTGCAGGCCGGCGTTTCGGGTTGCACGGTCAAGCTCTTGATCGTATCCATTCATTTCAACCTTATCGAAATTCCCCCACTCAAGGTTGACGACCATTTCCCGTTCACCATCATCAGAAACGGAATACTTTGGAATACGGTGTAGGTTTTCCGAATAGCATGCGTTGGTGCCCGTCCCCAGAATCACACCCATATCGCATGAGGCATCGTCATAACTTTTTGTCATGAGCGTTCCTGTTGTGTCATTGGCAAGCGCTGTCACGGAAATATTTTTGATGTTTTTGCGGACGAGTGCCTCTCTTAGAAGAGCAACGACATCCTTTCCCTCGACGCCGAAAGCGGTAAATCCCTTGGTCCAGTTCAGAAGAATACCCACGTTGATGGCACTTTGCTCCACAGGGAAAGAAAAGGTAAAGGCCAGATCATGGTTCTGTCGAAGATTATACCCGTGCTTTTCCAAAAAGAGCAAAACACCGTCTGCCAGAAAATCAAAAAGCGCTTCGCCACTGCCGTGCATGACCGGTTCCGGAATGACAAACCGGCTGACGGCCGAAATATTAGCGCCACCCCGGCCGTCAAGCTCCACGGCCAGGACTCGCAGATTTGTCCCTCCCAGATCAAGCGCCAGGTAGCTCCCGCACTCCAATCCCGTCGGCCGTCTTACATAACAGGGAATCATTTTGAGCGAACTGGCCTGCCCGGCAAGACCGCATTTCATTTCTTCATGAAAACAGGTGATCAGTTTCCGGGCATCCGAAACCGAAAAGGAAAACACTCTCTCCAGACGGGACCATTGTTCTATTGTTTGCGCGTTGCCTTGCATAAAGTGCCCGATAGCATGACGCGTGGTGATGATTGGATAAACCACCATATGTAATGCAGTATTTTGGGAAACAATAGACGCAAACGGCAAACAATGTCAACAGGCATTCCTCATCTGTTGTCCGGCCAAGAGGACTGCATCAAAGCATGATGAAGCCTGGCCAACAATAGAGCAACCTGCACGACGAGCAGTATGCCAGACTGCTTTTCAAATGCACGAAACAGCCCGGCATACTGCATTCTTTCGAGTGGTCTATTTCGGGACAGCCCAGGAATCTTCGGATTCGATACCGTCAGGCTCCCATGTCCATTTGATTTTCTTATAGGTGAAGGACACTTCTTCCATGTGACGATACGGCTCATTTTCAGGCAGGAAAGCTACCGGCATGTTCGGCGTGATGGAAACAACAATTGCATCTTCCAGAACATGCGAAAAGTAATGTTCTTCCGATCCTTGTTTGTTAATACGATACCATTTGATCGTAACGTTCTTTAAGTGTTCACCGGTGCAAAGAGCCTGATACAATTTTGGTGAACTTTTGTCATATTCTTTCATGATCGTCAGGGGCCCGTGAATTCTTTTTCCACTCCCTAAACCAGACTGAGGATCACGCGGAATATGGATATCGTGGTCCATTGCGTAAACCAGAATGGTGCCTTCTCTTCCCTGCATTTCGCAGGACCCTTCAATTTTCCCCTGTTTCTCTCCCTGTAAAGTCAAATGTGCAGGTAATGACATTTTACAATTCCTCCTTTTATTTGTTTTTAAATATTTCAACTCGATAAAAAATCGAATGGAAAAACGCAAATAACCTGAGCATTGTTGAGATTTATTCTTACGCCTTGGCCTGTTTTATTCTTTATCCAGTTTTCCGACCAGCGACAGTGTAAAATAGGCGCCCATGTATTTGAAATGCGGCCGTACTTTCAATCCTACACGGTACCAGCCGGGTTCTCCATCAACTTCCTCAACGGACACCTGCGCCTGACGCAGAGGCCTGCGGCTTCGCACTCCCGGCATAGGACTATCC
>MWDG01000200.1 GCA_002070455.1 Deltaproteobacteria bacterium ADurb.Bin151 | reverse complement strand
GCATCTCATCTTCAGAGGCGCTCTGCACATGCTCTATGCAATGCTTGCACTGGCCGTTTTGTTACTTGTTTTTCCGAAACTTGCCACTTTCCTTCCCCAGCTCATCAGATAGAGACCACACCTGGACGATTAACCCATCGTGCCTCGGACGCTCGTGAAACTTCCACACATTCATGCACGGTGGTTTGAGTTGTCATTTTGTTCCTTCCGTTGGCTGTTCCTCCTGACGGTAGATTTCGAAAAATAATTTCCAGATTGCTAAAAACAGGGAGGCGATGACCGGTCCGAGAACAAAGCCGCTCACCCCGAAGATTGACAAGCCGCCCAATGTGGAAAGAAATATCAATAAAGAATGCATTTTGATATCTTTTCCCATAAGCACGGGGCGCAACAATGTGTCCACGCTGCTGATCACCACCGCACCGAAAATCAATACCGTCAGCCCCTGCCAGATCTGTCCCTGGATGAGCAGGACGATTCCGGCCGGCACCCAGATGATCGAGCAGCCTACCGCCGGCAGAATGGATAGTCCCAGCATGAGGACTCCCCAGACCAGCGCCCCCTCGATCCCCACAATAAAAAATACCAGTCCGCCCAGAAATCCCTGGATGCCGCCGATGACAAACGTGAATTTCAGTGTCGCCTTGGCCGTCGATAAAAATTCATGGATGAAGATATTTACATGGCCTTTATTGACCGGTATGAAGTCGGTGAGGTTGTCTACGAGCTTTTCGCCGTCGCGCAGAAAATAATACAGGCAGTATAGCATAACGGCGAACTGCAGGATGAACACCACCGTGTTTTGCGTGAGTGAGGTAAGATTCCTGACAAGAAAGTCGGACACGGCCGTCATGACTTCAACGAGCTTACCGGTGATGAACTCTTCGTCGATTTGCAGTTTTGCCAAAAAGGGATGGTTGCTTATAAAGGAAAAGGTCTTCTGGATGGTTTCGATCCACTGCCCCGACGATGTCTGCAGTGATGAGTAAATATCTATACTCTCCGCTATCAGCAGACTGATCAGCAGGCTCACCGGGAGGACCATGGCCAGCACCACGGCAACCAATGTGAGCCCCGCCGCAATATTGGGGCTTTTAGTTTTACGGTTGATGAGGCGGTTAAGCGGCGTAAAAATTGCCGCGACAAGTACGGCCCAGAAAATAGCGAAAAAGAAAGGTTTGAGAATATAGGCGAAAAAGACGCTCACCAGCGCCAGAAAAAGAAAGAAGACAATATTTTGAAAAGACGCAAAGGTCATTTTGTTCATCTTGCCATCCTCCCTGTACGGATCATCTTATCTTTACGGGGCAAGGCATCGGTGTTGTTATTTTTTACCCTGCTCCGGCAATCAGACATAAAAAACTCTCTCACTTCAGTGTCATATGGAAAAGGTGGCCGCCGATCACTCAAGCCGCCCGGCATATATTGAAATCTTAAATATAGTTTATCCTGTTTAGCGTTTGTCGCGGGGGCCCGGCGGGGCGCTTTTCGGTCTCTTTGCACCGGGCTTGTTATATCTGGGAGGTTTCCCGGGCGGGTGATATCTCATGCCCCTGACACCCCAGTTATTTGATTTTTCCCAATATCTGTCCTTTTTCCAGCCCCGCCAGTTCCTCTCCATTTCATGATGGGGGATGGGATGGTAATGCCATTCATGGCCTCGCCAGCGGCGATCATGATAATAGCCACGCCAGCCTAGAGCCACCCGTCTGTAGAAGTGCGGCACCCGGTTATAATAAACCCATCCTCTGTCGTGGTGGCGGGACCGGTACCAGCGTCCGCTCCAGGGGCGCCACCACCAGCCGCCGTAAAAGAAGATATCGTCCCGAACATCGGGCACTACATAGACATCCGTTTCCGGTATCACGACAACATGAGGCGGTACGGGAAAAATTATCGGCGGCGGCAATGGAATGTTTACCCGCAGCTGAACATCCGCTCTGGCCGTCCACAGCAAGGGAGCGAAAACGATCATCAACACCAACAGTGTCTTTAAAAACATTTTTTTCATCTGACGCTCTCTTTTTTCGCCTGCCGTCAACATGGATTAAGTGTTAAAAGCTCCGCCTGTTCTTTCTTTGGGATATTTGAATTTACCTTTTCCCGGGTATAATTTCAAGCCAGTAGTCATCCGGATCATTTATAAAGTATATGCCCATCTTTTTGTTTTCAAAACAGATGCAGCCCATTTTTTCGTGCAGTCTGTGGGCCGCATCAAAGTCGTCGACACGAAAGGCCAGGTGAAATTCGTTGTCGCCCAGATTGTAAGGCTCATGGCGGTCCTTCATCCAGGTAAGTTCCAGCTGGTGGGGAGTTACACCGTCACCCAGGAAAACCAGAATAAAACTGCCGTCGGCGGCCTCACGGCGGCGCACCTCCTCAAGGCCGAGGGCTTCGCGGTAGAAAGCCAGACTTTTTTCCAGATTCAATACATTAAAATTATTGTGAGCGAATTGAAATTTCATCGTCCCCCCATCTTGTTGTGCTCTATGGCCTGAGTTTGTCGAGGCCGAACATCCTTGTCATAATTTTATCAAACCTTCCTGCCGGCAGGCTGGCCACCAGAGGAAGACGTGTGGAGGATTTTCCCAGACGGATAATCTTGGGAATTCTTTTCGAAAACAGCTTATCGACAAGCTGTGAGGAAAACTCCTCGGCCGATGTGGGATCTTTTTGGGAAGACATGGCACGC
>MWDG01000199.1 GCA_002070455.1 Deltaproteobacteria bacterium ADurb.Bin151 | reverse complement strand
CGAAGGCCACGCCGTTGCAGACTGCAAGAAACTGTTCCCCTGTTTCAAGAACTTTTCACACAACCGGAAAGTTGCATTGACGGATTTCCTCTTTCAACTTGGATATGACAGGGCCAGCAAATTTGTCAGGTCGATTCATTTAATCAACGTCGGTCAATGGGAAGAGGCCGCAGACAATATGTTGAAAAGCCTGTGGGCAAAACAGACGCCGAACCGGGCTAAACGGGTTACGGATTTATTGAGGGGTGAATGATGAACAAATTAAAAATAATCGGTGTTTTGGCAAAACTGTATTTGAAAAGGGATCACATTAGGAAGAACTGGAAAACCACGTTGTTTGGGTTTGTGACTGGTTTGGCGGCTATGTTTGCCACGGTGGATTTCAGCCAGCCGGTCAAGTGGGAAGACTTTATTCTTCCAGCATTGCTGGTTTTATGGGGCGTTGTTCAGAAGGATTCCAATGTTACAGGTGGGCAAGTTATACAGAAAGATTAAAGAGCGATTCATCAAGTGGCTGGTGACACCGTGTGTTGTTGAGCCGCCTGATGAAAACATGGACACGGCCAGAAGTTTGGGCAAGTCTGAAAAGTGGTATTTTAAATTTAAAATCAAATTTTGAGGAGAAAAGTCATGAATTTTTTAAGCAAGATGAAGCTGGTTATGTCGGCAATATTCAATCAGCTACTGCCCTATATCAAAACATTTTTCACCAGATACGGTGCTGTAGTGCTGGCCTTGGCTACCGAAGTGGTTATGGAACTGGCAAAAGACAATGATATGTCATGGTCGGAAAAGAGGGACACGGCATTTAATCAGGTCGGAGATAAACTTGTTCAGCAGGGTATCGCAATCGGAGTAGACGTTAGCAAAACCTTAATTCTTAATTCGATTCAGGCGGCGGCTTCTAAATTACAGGAAATGGAAAAGTAATGGTCGAGTTGATTCTCATAGCAGTAGTTGTGTCCGTGGCTTTAGTCGCGGCAGTAAGTCTTTACCGATGAAAGGGGTTAAATGAACACAGCCATCGATTACGAAAAAGAACTTGTCAAAGACATTGCGGGTTTCACGCATGATCCGTTGGGTTATGTGCTTTATGCGTTTCCCTGGGGCGAAGGGACGCTCAAAGACAAGTATCCTGATGATTGGCAGATCGAAGCGTTAAAGGCCGTAGGCGATGGCATTATCAGTGTAAATCAGGCAATTCAGCTTGCCAGGGCATCGGGGCATGACATCGGAAAATCTGCTTTAGTTGCGTGGCTGGTCCTGTGGGCGATGTCTACATATACCGATTGCCGTGGCGTTGTGACGGCCAATACCGATACACAGTTGAGGACCAAAACATGGCCGGAAATTGCGAAATGGCACAAATTGTCAATCAACAAACATTGGTTCACCTGTACAGCAACGGCTATTTATTCCGCTAATAAAGCGCATGAGAAAAACTGGCGCGTGGACATTATTCCGTGGTCGCTGACCAATACCGATGCTTTTGCCGGTCTGCACAATGAGGGCAAAAGAGTTCTGCTGATCTTCGATGAGGCGTCAAGTATCCCTGATGAAATATGGGAAGTTGCCGAAGGCGCAATGTTCGACAGTAACACGGAAGTTATTTGGGCGGTATTCGGGAACCCGACACGAAACATCGGGCGTTTCCGGGAGTGCTTCAGAAAGTTCCGTCATCGTTGGGATAATAAGCAAATTGATTCCCGTGACTGCAAGATACCGAACAAAAAGAAGATTCAGGATTTGATTGACGATTACGGCATTGATTCCGATTTCGTCAAGGTTCGTGTGCGCGGAATGTTCCCGTCCATGAGTACGCTTCAGTTCATATCAACGGAAGATGCGGACAAGGCACTTGGCAAGCATTTACGACCTGATGAATATGAGTTCGCGCCGAAGATACTGACACTGGATAACGCATGGGAAGGGGATGATGAAGGCGTTATTGGATTAAGGCAGGGATTGGCCTTTAAGATTTTAAGGACGTTCGCCAAAAACGACAATGATTTACAGGTGGCGACGATGCTGGCCGATTGTGAGGATCGGGAAAAGGCGGACGCTGTTTTCATTGATGCAGGTTACGGTACGGGTGTTGTGTCGTGCGGCAAGTCATGGAACCGCGAATGGAAGCTGGTCTGGTTCAGCGAGAAATCCACTGATCCCGGATGCCTGAACAAACGGGCGGAAATGTATAAAAGACTGCGTGATTGGCTCAAGGACGGCGGAGCAATCCCGAATGATCCGGTGTTGTATTCTGATTTAATAAGCATTGAAACCGTTGGCCGGTCTGATGGCCTGATTCAACTGAAAAGCAAAAAAGACATGAAGGCCGATGGATTGCCTTCACCTGGCAGGGGTGATGCGCTGGCATTAAGTTTTGCATTTCCTGTCCAGCAGAAAGCCAGACGGCGTGAACCAAAACACATGACACAGGCTCCAGAATGGAATCCCCATGATAATTAAAAAAGCGACCATAGATGACATGAAAGATATTATCGCAATGGCACGGGCATTTCATCAGGAAAGCGCGGCGAGAAAATATACATTGACCAATGAACGGATCAAGGAACTGACCGCGTTAATCATATCGACCGGCATGGGGATTCTGGCAGTAAAAGAAGGTGAACCTATCGGCATGATGGGCGCAATGCTTCAAAAGAACGTCTTTTTCGATGAACTGATGGCCGGGGATTAC
>MWDG01000198.1 GCA_002070455.1 Deltaproteobacteria bacterium ADurb.Bin151 | reverse complement strand
AATAAGGTGGAAGCTAGTCTGCCATAACCGAGAAGGAGAGAGGATCTGGCGCAGAAAATCAGGAAGACATCTATCGAGAGCTTTGCCAAACCCTGCCTAACCGGCAATGTCGTCATACCGGCGAAGGCCTGTATCCAGTGTTATCAAGTGCTTTGGGGATTCCGGGTCAACCCCGGAATGACTGGCGGAGGTATTATTCAAAGGTCTAGTTCTTTTTTAGCGGCATGCTACACATAACGAGGATTAACCAATGACCGGGAGCTCCAGTCACCATATTAATATTCAAGAACTTTCTATGATATTTAAGAGAAAGAGATGGCTTGCGGCTGCCTATTTGTTCGGATCGACAGTAACCGGCCGAAAGCGACCAGGCAGTGACCTCGATCTGGCGATAATCACTAAAAAGACAATTTCCGGTCGGGAACGCTTGAAAATGGAAACGGATTTGGCCGGTCGTCTCGGGCGGGATGTCGATCTGGTCGTTTTCGGACAAGCTTCGGCGCTACTTCAGCATCAGATTTTGAAGCACGGGCGTCTCATTTACGAAAACGATCCTGCCGAGCGCGTCCGGCAAGAGGTTCAGGCAAGGAATGAATACATGGACACAAGACATCTTTTTCGGGAAATTCCGTAGGGGAAGACATCATGGTCGATAGAGAACTCCTTTCACGAAAGGTATCTCAACTGAGGGAATATTTGGTCGCGCTTCGTAACGCAGAAGATATCACATGGGAAAAATATGAGGAAGATCTCCGGGCAAGGGCATTCGTCGAGCGTTACCTTCAGCTATGCATCGAGAAGATTATCGATATCGGCAATCATTTTGTGTCGTTTCACCGGTGGCGTGAGCCGGAGGGGTATCGAGACCTTTTCCACGTGCTTCACGAAAACGGCGTCATCCCGAAAAAACATCTGACTACATTCCAGAACATGGCATCTTTCAGAAACATGCTTGTCCATCGTTATGAAAAGACCGACAATGATGTCGTTTACAGCATCTTCAAAAAGCGTTTAGATGATTTTGATCTTTTCATCAGGCTGGTTGCGGAATGGATAAAGTCTGCGAGTAAATAAAACCAAAAACAGAACAACAATTACAAAAAAATCAGATGAACCTTTATAAAAGAACCGAAATCGGACTGATTTTTATGCACAACAAACCTGGAAGACCCATTTAATAAAACTACAATGGGATATTTATGAAACCTGATCAAACATTGTCCACCGGTTCAAATGTCACTAAAACAAACAGCAACGCCTCCGCTAAACTTTTTAGTATAGCCGTCATCGGAAGCGGCTACTGGGGTAAAAATCTGGTCCGAAATTTCTACCAGCTCGGCGTGCTGAAAACAATCTGCGGCAGAACCCGGGCAACCTGCGATAACATGGCCGCCTCCTACCCGGAAGCCACAGTTACCAACGATATGGAAAATATTTTCAGTGACAGCGCAATACAAGCCGTTGTCATAGCCGCACCCGCCGCCTTGCATTTTGAAATGACCCGAAAGGCCCTGCTGGCCGACAAGCATGTCTTTATAGAAAAGCCCCTGGCGCTGACTTACGGAGACGGCCGCAGGCTGGTCGAGCTGGCGCGAGAGAAAGAAAAAAAACTTTTTGTCGGCCATGTTTTAAATTATCATCCTGCAGTTATCCGGATGAAAGAAATGATCAACCGGGGGGACATCGGCCGTCTGCAATACATCTACTCCCGCCGGCTGTCGCTGGGTAAAATCCGTCTTGAGGAAAACATCCTGTGGTCGTTTGCACCGCACGACATTTCCATCATCTTGAGCATCGCCGGGCAAGAACCTTCCTTTGTTGACGCCATCGGCAACAACTTCCTTCACGCTCGCATTCCGGATGTAACCGTCTCTAATTTTAAATTCCCCTCCGGCATCGGCGCGCACATCTTCGTCAGTTGGCTCAATCCTTTCAAAGAGCAGCGTCTGGTCGTGATTGGCACCAATGGCATGATGGTTTTTGACGACACACAGCCGGTGGAGAAAAAACTGACCCACCATCCCCATCAGATCAGTTGGAAAAACGGGATGCCGGTGCCGAAAAAAGCGGAAGGGATTTCCGTCGATTTAAGCGACATCTGGGAAGAGCCGCTCAGGGTGGAATGCCGCGCCTTTCTGGATTGCATCGCGAACAACACCGTGCCTCTTACCTCTGGCGAAGAAGGCTTGCGCGTGCTTAAAATACTGGAAGCATGTCAGCGCTCCATCGACAACAAGGAAAAAACTATTTCTGATGCCAAATGAAGGTCGGGGTGATGGAGCGGTAAAGATCATTGATGCTGGACTTTGCCGTTTTGAAACCCAAACACACGATAAAGAAAAAGAAAAAATTAAATCCCGAGTGTTGCCTGACGCCCAGCAGCAATGTGGCGCTTTAATATCATCTTTGAGCTTTAAACCTTAGGCCATGAGCTTCTTCCCCTGACTTCCACCCCCGGTCCGCTCGAGCGGACCACCCCCGCCGGCGTGGGACAAAAGAGGAAGACTTGCTTAGACTATGAGCCATGAGCCACGAGCTATTTGCTCATTATGTCCTGGATACCGGCCTTCACCGGCATGACTAAAAGGCGCCGAAATTGACTTTTTACGAGTTCATCAAACTTATGATCGATAAAAAAATCGGAAGAAATGCGATTGTGGCCATACGTGAAAACAATAAATAAGGAGACACGGGGAAATTGGAATTCATTGACTTAAAAACACAACAAGCGC
>MWDG01000197.1 GCA_002070455.1 Deltaproteobacteria bacterium ADurb.Bin151 | reverse complement strand
GCCGGAGCAACCTGGGGTGCCCCCACGCTGGATTTCCCGCTGGACAAATGGGACCAGCTTTTTAATGTCAACGTTCGCGGCGTTTGGATTCTAACGCAGAAAGTCGCCCGCATCATGAAGGAGCAGGGCGGAGGCAACATCATCAACATTTCATCCGTCATGGCCTTCCGCGGATCACTCGAAGAAGCCCATCCGGCTGTTCCCTACAACTCCACCAAGGCAGCGATCAATCTCCTGACGATGAATCTCGCGGTAAAGCTGGCCCCTCATCACATCCGCGTCAACGCCATCGCGCCGGGTTTCTTCCACACAGATATGATGGCTTACATCGACAAACCAGAATTCAAGCCGATTCGCGACGCGATGGTAAACGAAATTCCGCTCAGGCGCGTAGGAGAAATGGATGACATCAAAGGCGTCGCCGTGTTCCTGGCCTCTCCGGCTTCAGCCTTCATGACCGGACATATTATGGTGGTGGATGGCGGATTGATTGCCAAGTAATACCAAATCGCATGTAGTTGCCAACTTCAGAGTGGCAACTACCGATAAGGAAGGACTTTTTTCTTTTTGCGCTTCCTTGCGGAACACGCATCCGGTCTTCGGCTAACTTTGTTGGCTTCGTCGTCGGCTTCCTCGACGTATTAATAATACGACTGTGGAGCCTCCTCCTTGCCGCCGCGTTATCCTATGAATGCAACTTTGGCATATAATTTCACAAAAAAGCCCTGAGCGGCCAGAAAACGCTCAGGGTTTTTGATTCAGGGATTCTATAGACCGCTAGAACTTTACCTGCGGAGCGGCCTTGGCTTCTTTGGGCGCCTCGAAGAAAGCCGCTTCTTTGAAACCGAATATTCCGGCAATGATGTTTGCGGGGAATGTTCTGATTTCCTGATTGTAGATTTTCACGGCATCGTTATATCTCATTCTTTCGACGGCAATCCTGTTTTCCGTTCCCGCCAGTTCATCCTGCAGCTTCATAAAATTCTGATTGGATTTCAGGTCGGGATATCTTTCCACAACAACCATCAGGCGGCTCAGGGCGCTGGACAGTTCATTGTTGGCCGCTATTTTATCGGGGACAGTTCCGGCCCCACCCACTTTCGAGCGTGCGTTGGTGACTTCAACCAGAACATCTTTTTCCTGCTTGGCATAGCCCTTTACCGTTTCCACCAGGTTGGGAATCAGATCATAACGGCGCTGCAGTTGATTTTCCACCTGTGACCAGGCCGCCTTGATTCCGACATCCATCTTCACAAATCTGTTGTAATTGCCGGCAACCATTGAATATAAAGAAATTGCCAGGAATGCAATGACCGCCAATACGATGATGACTTTTTTCCCAGATGACATTCTTCCGTCCTCCATTCAGTTAGTTGGTTCTAAAACATCAATGATGTGAAAAAGCTTCTCCACTTCCCGCATGTACTGTTTAAAAAGATCCTTTACCTCTTTGCCGGAAAGCCTGTCTGTACCCTGCCTGACTTCCATGCACAGCATAAAAACATTTGCGTCGATTGTAAAGACCCTGTTCATTTCCCTAATGGTATCCCTTTTATCCCGGGGAGCCTCCCCCTTCTTTAAATATAGCATGGCGTTGAAGATGGCAATGCAGGCCGAAAATGATTTTTGGATGAGGTTTCTCAAGTGGCGGGCCGAACCGGCAGATTCCAGATAACCTTCGCGAAGCAAAAGGATTTTGGAGTGCAGCTCCCTCTCTATCTGCAGACGCACGTCTTCCGTCCTGATGGGTAAAGGCTCCAGAACATTTTCGCCGTAAATCAGGGCAGATCTGCTTTTCATATTGAGAAATTCAATGGGATAAGAATCCAGGGACGAAGCAATAAAATTTTTCGTCATCACCAGCGGCAGGGCCACATTGCGTTTTCTCCATTTTTCAACCAGGGGGAAACCATCTTCCAGGCGATCGATGCCTTCCGGGGTTAAGACAACCAGCACATTAATATCCGATTTCCCCTTGATAAAGTAACCGTATGCCGCGCTTCCATACAGCATCAGGGAAATCAGATCTTTCCCAAACACCTGCTGGTAATCACGGCTGAAACCGGCAAGAATGTCCTGAAACTGGTCCGGTATTTTTGCCATTTTTATTCACCTTTCATGATGTTTTTAAAAACTGCGGCCGGCTCCGCCGCCGCCGCTCATCCCGCCCCCGAAACCGCCAAAGCCTCCACCGAAACCGCCGCCGCCACCCCGGCCGCCGCTGTTGGTGACCAGCATCAACAAAATCCAGGGCAGGATCTCCCGCCCGGTTCGGGTGCCCAGAAGCAGGATTGCCGCAACCACAATAAAGATCAGGGCAAATACATTAAGCCCCTGGTTTCCGGGCTGGGAAGGCGACCGGTAGGGAACATCAACACCGGTTAATGTAACACCGGCTTTGCCCGCAACAACAACTCCGCAGGAATACATGGCGTTATAAAGGGCTTTGCCGGTCTTGCCCGCCTTGAGGTGAGGCACAACGTACCGGTCCAGGATCAGGCCGACAATTCCGTCCGTAAGATCGCCTTCGACACCGTATCCGGTTTCAATGCGGATCTGTCTTTCCTTGACCGCTAAAAGAATCAGGACGCCCTTATCTTCGCCTTTTTTTCCGATACCCCAGGCCTGATACAGGCCGGTTGCATAAAGATTGATTTCTTCTGCCGGTCCGAGTTCCGGCATTGTTACCACAACGACCGACATGCCTGTTTTCTGCAGGATTTCACGCGCCAGGGATTCCATTTTA
>MWDG01000196.1 GCA_002070455.1 Deltaproteobacteria bacterium ADurb.Bin151 | reverse complement strand
ATTGTGTGCTATTGCTTGAATTGGAAGGGATTAGCTTCATTACTTTACATAATTGAAAGCTTTACATAATTCCCGGTGCCACAGGGACCGACGATCAGGACGCAGACCTTTTCTTCGATGAAGCGGCAGGACGCCAGGTCGGTGAGCATCGCGCGGTTCATATTAGGCATACATGTAAAATCAAAATCTTCGAGGGTTTTTTGACTGCGGAAACTGGCACGCCTAAGCGCCAGGGAAAAACGTTTTTGACTTCTGCGGGCCACCTCATCCTGAAGAATCATCGCCAGAAAATCCATATAGGAGAACTTCCCTTCGATCGCCTGACGGTTTCGCTGTTCGATGGAGTCCAGAATGCCGGATAATCGCAACTGTTTGAGCATGGGAATCAAATCGGGACTGGGATTCATGGCGCCATCCTCCCTTCTTCCCGGAGCCTGTCGTCGCGGAGAAACCGCCCGGTGGTGTAGACGGACGGTCTGGATTCCAAGGAGAACAATGGGTGTTCCAGCGGCAGTTGATCGATCCCTTGTTTGAGGATATTTTTGATGCTTGTATATTTAACGTTGTCGAAATGCAATGCGCGAAGACAGGCGCTTTCCAGACGGACGACACTATATTTTTTAGCAAGCCCGATAATGCCCTGGGCGCCCCGGAGATGATCCAGAACCTTATCGCCAAAGAGTTTCCGGATGACCTCATGGCAGGACGGTCCGATGGATTCCGATTGCTTCAGGCACCACTGGGTGTCCTGCAGCTTCCAGGCAATAGCCCCGGGCGGCATGTGCTCATCGATGGTGGAATAAGCTCCGGGCTTGTAAAGCCGGGGATGAGTGGCCACAAGATGAAGATCATCATAAAGTTTGACAATATTATTTGTGGCCTTCAGCCAGAGTTTTTTGTGTGCCAGCGGATAAGGGGCTGAATAATAGGCTTTTTCAAACTGCACATGGCAGTTGCCGTGGACTTTGACCTGACACCAGGATGCCATCTCCACGGGAACATCTGGCAGGGGTTTTAAAAACGGTTTCTCCGATTCGGCAAAAAGCGTCAACGGCTTCTGCCGGGTGGTCCCGTGAATGCGGTTACCCGCCGTTTCCATCAGCCAGGATTGGAGTTGGCCGTTGGCGTCGGTGATCGAACGGAAGGAGCGCAGGGGAACAAAGCTGTTTTTGACATATTTGACGCCGGATTCGACCCGGCCTTTCTTTTGGGGATCACGCGGCGGGCAAGGTGAGATAATAAATCCGTAGCCTTCAGCGAACTCTCCATAGGAACGCTGGACCTCCGGATCATGGTAGCAGGCGCGGGTGATGGCGCACTTGGCGTTATCAATGATCATCTTCAGGGAAACGCCGCCGAAGAACTCGAAGGCCCGGCGGTGGCAGGCAAGCCAGGTGGCAATCTTCTGATCCAAAACAATCTCGGCATAGGCATGGCGGCTGAAGCATAGCGTCATGACGAAAATCCAGGTCTTATGCATCTTGCCGGTGAAAACATCCTGGATGTCCGGCCCTTTGCCAAAGTCCACCTGGGCAGCCTCTCCCGGTTCAAAATCCAGAACGCAGCTTACGGGTTTTTCGTGGTATCCGTGTTTTTGCGCCAGACGGCGTACGGAAGAATAACTGCCGGTAAAACCATACTGCTCGGCCAGTGCCCGGCGGATCGTGGTCAGGCAAATCCCTTCGCCAATCCAGGTTTTGATCTGCTCCTCGTGGTTTTGGCATTTTGATTCATGGGTGGGATTACAAACCACCTTCCTGGCAAAAACATCTGCCAAGGCATTGTCATCCGGCAACGGACTGTCATTGGAAAGCCAACCTTTATCCAAGGCAATGGCTCTTATCTGGCTGCATTTGGTCCGGCCGATGGTCTTTGTCCGGGCAATCTCCCGGTCGGTCTGGCCCATGCGGATTCTGTGAATAATTTGACGGTAATCGTACATCTCGAACCTCCTGTTGCTCATGTTCCGTATCCTCCAGCATATTAGTGCCGGAAGCATACTAAGGTTTTTGTCTTGTCCGAGATGTTTTTTGAGCGCTGAATCAAAATAAGCACTGGCTCGATTACGGCGATCAGCAAGTGGCCTCATTGCGCCGATCATAAACTGGCTCCATTACGGTGATCATTAAGTGGCTCCGTTGCGCCGATCACCGAATGGCTCTATAGCACCGATCATTAACATACCAAGACCAAGAAGAAACATGGTCGCTGGTTTCAGGACAGGATAGTGGAATTTTTGGCATCAGAAAGTTGATGTTTCAACGACGTTGTCGTGATAGACAATACTATGAAATACCGCAATACATCCAAGGAAGTATTTTTAAAGAAAAAATATTGGCGTAATACAATGCATTACATTTGATTGATTAGATAAGTAATGGATACGAACTTTCTGTTGTGTGTGTAAGTATGAGAAGCGCGGATTTGCATGTCAAGAAAATCTTGACCACACATAATGCAGGGATTTAGCGTCTATGTTTTCTTACACAATCTGCGTTTTACACACAATGAAAGAGAGTATTTCCATGAAAAATCTTTAACACTCTCTTTCTGCTTGTTGTGACTCGTGATCATCTTTAAATCTTGTATCAAAAACTCCGTCTAAACAGAAATATTTGAAAATTAGGGAATGATCGTAACTGGCTTGTTTAAAATATCAGAAGAATGTGCAACAAGTAATTGAATCACTACTGTCCGGAATAGAATTATTTAACATCATTTAACATATAGATATCATTTATTAAAGATGCCAATTACACG
>MWDG01000195.1 GCA_002070455.1 Deltaproteobacteria bacterium ADurb.Bin151 | reverse complement strand
GACAAGATCATGAATAACGGGCAGTAAATTTTTCGAGCCCATTTCAATTTCATCGGTTAGATCATTGACAATATCAAACAGCTTGCGATGCTGCTCATCAAGAATTTCCACTCCGACACTGTATTGCGGTTCCCACTTTAGATATGAGCTTTTGTTCATGATGCTTTCTCCAGTTTGTTTATATGATAACAGAAATTTTTGATTTCATCCAGGGTATTTTCGCTGAAATATCTAAATTTATTAACTATTAAGTCATTATCAGTCACTTAAACCATACACATCCACACGGCAGTATTCCTGAAACCCTGCCTGTCGGTATACGTGCAAACCATCGGGAGAGGATTGCAGCGTGGCATATTGCGCACCTGCCTGCCTTGCAACTCTCATGGTCGATCGTGTTATAGCAAGGCCGATTCCTTTTCTCCTGATTTCAGCAAGAGTCGAGATAAAATAAATGCCGGCGGCTGTTTCATGCAGAAACAGCAGAGATGTCGCCACGGGCTGCCCGTTGAAATAAGCCAGAAAAAATTTTTGGGGCGAATCAGCTTTAAGATTAAATGTCCCCACAAAGCGATGATACTGGTGTTGTGTTTCCGGCGGAAAATCAAACCCCGCAAACGAAACTTTTTCCCATACACGCAATGTTTCTTCGTTTTGAACCTGCACAATCTGCAGGCTGCGATCATCCTCCTCAGCTTCTGGAAGGCTTAAATCGGCAAGCATGCACGGAATGCTGTCTATGAAGGAAAATCCTGCCGATTGGAGAATTTCGCCGGTTGCCTCTGAGCGGCCACAGGGGAATACCCAGCACCAGAAAGGCAGGCCGGTCTGCTGAAACGTTATTTTAATGTCCTCAATCGATCTTCGGTCTTCCTGAATCAGCGGCTTTTCGTTCCATACCATGTTGAGATCGGCAGATGCTATGCCTGTCTTCATTACCCAGAAGGACCCGCTCCGGTAAAGGGATGAATTGAGCCCGCCCCAGTAGCGGCCATTGGCAAAAAAAGTATTTTCAATAATGGGAATAACGGACATGAGGTATTCAGACAGGTAAAATACGATTATGAGGCAATTCGAGCCAGTTTCATCCAACTTACGTTGTCCCAGTCTCGGTTGACGGCTGAAGCGTTTTCCACTGCGGGACTCAATCCGCACTTCAAAGCAAAATAGCGGTGAAGCGCCAGGCATCCGGTCAATTCAGGGTGAAAGACTGTCACTAAAATCCCCTCGTTTTCCGCTGCGGCTATGTAATCCTCCATGCGAAGAAGAACCTGAACGTCACTTCCCACCCGAAGAATTTTCGGCGCACGGATAAATGTTAAAGGAATTAGATCAGCGGATACCGCTTCAATGAGCGCTTCACTTTTAAAGCTGTCGAGCTGGCTGCCGAAACTGTTGCGTTCGATTTCCATATCGATCAGCCCCAGACAGGGTTGGTCGCCGACTACCCGGTTTGCCAGCAGAATGGCCCCTGCGCAGGTTCCCCAGATCTTCATGCCTCTTGAGCAATGCTGCAGGATGACCTCTTTCAACTCAAAAATCTTAAGAAGACGCGCCAGGCAGGTGCTTTCACCGCCGGGTATGATCAGACCCGCCAGGTCCGTAAAATCTGCCGGCTGTTTGACTTTTGCATAGGGAATGCCCAGTCGTTCCAGATGCTCCAGATGCTCGTGGACACCGCCCTGTAAATCCAGCACACCGATAACGCCCGGCGTATTCTTCACCAAATGCACGGACATATCAAAGATTACCATCCCCGCTTTGCCAGGATCTGCTCTGGCGGAATCTGCCCGATTTCCAGGCCCGGCATGGCCTCGCCCAGTCCCATGGACGCTTCAAGAACTTTTTGCGGGTCATTGAAATAAGCAGTTGCCTTTACAATGGCACGCGCCCGTTTGGCCGGATCAGCCGATTTGAAAATGCCGGAACCGACAAAAACGCCGTCGCAGCCCAATTGCATCATGAGTGCCGCGTCAGCTGGCGTTGCTAGACCGCCTGCGGCAAAGTTCACAACCGGAAGGCGTCCCAGTTCCTTCACTTTAAGGGCCAGTTCATAAGGCAGGCCGTTTGTTTTTGCAAATCCAGTCACTTCTTCAACCGGCATTTGCGCCAGTTGGCGGATTTCCCGGTTCATGGTTCTCATGTGACGCACCGCTTCCACAACGTTACCCGTACCTGCTTCACCCTTGGTGCGGATCATGGCCGCACCTTCGGCAATCCTGCGAAGAGCCTCGCCAAGGTTGCGCGCTCCGCAGACAAAAGGAATGGAAAACTTTGTCTTATCAATATGGCATTCTTCATCAGCCGGAGTCAGGACTTCGCTTTCATCAATGTAGTCTATGCGCAGGGCTTCCAGCAGCTGTGCTTCTACAAAATGGCCGATTCTGGCCTTGGCCATCACGGGAATGGAAACGGCTTTCTTGATTTCGGCAATCATCGCCGGGTCGGACATTCTTGCCACGCCGCCATCTTTGCGAATATCCGAAGGCACGCGTTCCAAAGCCATCACGGCAACCGCTCCCGCTTCCTCAGCGATTTTTGCCTGTTCGACATTGGTCACGTCCATGATGACGCCCCCTTTGAGCATCTGTGCCAGCTGGACATTTAATTCATATCTTTTTGCATCCACTTTTAATACGCCTCCTGACTTGATAAATAATAATCCCTAATGGTTTGAAGAAATATAATGTAATTTAATCATTGGATATTAAGAATACAAATCGATTTTCGTCAAGTATAATAATTAGGTGTCTACCAGAGCATCCGTGTCTGAATCCCCTGTTCGCCAAGGTAGGTTTTAATTTCCCGGATCGTGTA
>MWDG01000194.1 GCA_002070455.1 Deltaproteobacteria bacterium ADurb.Bin151 | reverse complement strand
CCATCAACTTCCTCAACGGACACCTGCGCCTGACGCAGAGGCCTGCGGCTTCGCACTCCCGGCATAGGACTATCCATATCGGCCACATATTGACGAATCCAGTTATTGAGCTCTGTTTCCAGGTCCACCCTTTCTTTCCATGTGCCGATGTTTTCCCGCTGAATCACTTTCAAGTAATGTGCCATGCGACTGATGATGAACATGTAAGGCAGCTGCAAACCCAACTTGTAGTTGAGTTCCGCCTCCTTGCCTTCTTTGCTGATACCGAAATACTTCGGTTTTTGTGTTGAGTTGGCCGAAAAGAAAGCCGCATTGTCACTGCCTTTACGCATGGTCAATGCAATAAAGCCTTCTTCGGCCAGTTCAAATTCCCGCCGCTCTGATACCAGAACTTCTGTGGGAATCTTGGTCTGAATGGCTCCCATTGCCTCAAACTGGTGAACCGGCAGATCATAAACAGCTCCACCGCCCTGCGGTCCGATGATATTGGCGCACCAGCGGTATTGAGCAAAGCTTTCGTGAACTCGGGAAGCCAGCGCAAAAGCAGTATTGCCCCATAAATACTGGCTGTGCCCGTCGGAAACATTTTCTTCATAATTGAAGCTTCTTACCGGCACATTGTCATTTCCGTATGGAAGCCGAAGCAAAAAACGCGGTAGGGCCAGCCCCACATAACGTGAATCTTCAGATTCCCTGAAACCGTGCCATTTTATATATTGCGGAGCTTCCATGATGGATTTGATGTCTTTGAGATTAGGCAGCAGACTGAAATCTTCAAGACCGAAAAAAGCGGGGCTGACAGAGGCCAGGAAAGGCGCATGAGCCATACCCGCCACCCCTGACACATACTGCAGAAGTTTCATGTCCTGCGGCCCGACATCAAATTCGTAATTGCCTATCAGCACACCGTAAGGCTTCCCGCCGAACTGTCCGTATTCGCTGGTATAAACAGTCTTGTATAATCCGGACTTTGGAATTTCCGGAGCGTCCTCAAAGTCGGTGAGCAGATCCTCCTTCGAGACATTGAGAATTTCTATGCGGATGTTTTCCCGAAAATCTGTCCTGTCAACCAGAAACTTCAGGGATTTCCATGCCGATTCCATTTTCTGGAATTCTCTGTGATGCAGGATTTCATCAAGCTGGGCACTGAGTTTTTGATCGATGGCGGCAATCATTTCGTCCACTACCGATTTTGACACTTTAATCTTTTCGGCCCCGGGCATTAGTAATTTTACCATCAATGCTTCCACTCCCCTGCGCGTCAGCGAATAAGCCTCATCATCCGGACACAGCCTGGTCGCCTGAACAATTTCTGACACCAGGGATTTTTGCCCGTCCATTTCATCCGTCACCACTTTTTCCGTTGCCTGTTTCATGCTCATCCCCCCTATTCTTCAATCCCGATTTCAGCCAGGAGCTTTACCCTGGCCTCCTCATCTTTCACCAGCTCCTGGATTTTTTTTCGAAATTCGGGAACATTGGCCAGGGGCCCTTTCATAGCCCGCAAAGCATCGCGCAATTCAAACAGCCGTCGTAATTGCGGAACCTTCTGTGCAATGGCTTCAGGCCCGAAATCATTGATCGATTCAATGTTAAGGTGAAGATCCAGTTCTGAATCCGGCTTTTTTGATAGCTTGTCGGGAACCGTAAAATTCAAATGGATGCCCTGGGCTTTCATCACGTCATTGAAATTGTCTTTATCCACATTGATCGGTTCCCGGTTCTCCAGAGACCTTTCATCATGTCTTCCCGTAAAGTCGCCCATCACCAGTGTCTTTAATGGGAGCTCCACATCTTCTTTTATATCGCCGACCGACGCGCGATATACAATATTCACTCTTTCCTTCGGCGCCACAGATGGTTCTTTAGCCATGGTTTCCTCCTCTTCATTTCTGTTATTTTTTTCAAGCCTTCCCCAGACGAATCGCCTCTGCCATATCAATCTTAGCAATCCGATACAAAACTTCCGCTTTTTTACTTTTTAATGATTCATCATTCTGTGATTCCAATCCTTCGCAAACCATTTTCAAACCCTTCAAAGCAAGGGCGGAATCATAGTTTTCCAGATGAAAAATATCGATTTCCCTGATGATCTGATCCAAGTGAGGCAGGGCCAGTTCGTATTTCTTTACTTTCAGCAGCAACCGGGCAACCGCCAGGCGCCAGAGGATCTTTTCCCTGCCGGACGATGCAGCATTTAACTTTTGTTGCAGGCATTCCATTGCTTCCAGAAGTTTCCCTTTGTGAATCATGTCCAGCGCTTCAGCGATCTCTTCTGCCACCCGGTTTTTGTCGTCCTGAAAATTACATTTGGAATCAGACACGGTTTTTGACGGCGTGCCGGAATGAATCGCTATGCTTTTCAGCCAGTCCTTTGTCTCCAAAGTGGAAAAGGGAGTCCCATCGGCAAAAGACAGGTCTTCCAAACCAGGCAACTGGTAAATAAGAAAGGCCGTTTCCTGGCAGACAGCCCGGTGTGCCCTTGTATAGTTTGCACCGAGTCTGGCTAGAGATTCCGCCACAAAACGGTTCAAATCGATCCAGAAAATAAACTGCGGAAGCCTTCCTTCAGCGGCCCTTAATAACGCCTCCGCATCTCCACCGTCGTGTAAATCGAAAAGCATTTTCACAATCTGTTTATCCGGAGCGGGAATTCGTGTAATGCCGTTGGTGGATGTCGGCAAACCTTCGATATTGCACCACAGCAATTTCCTGCTCAGTTTGTAGGACAGCGGGTCGGCCCCGTTCCGCTGCCGGCAGTGACTGCTGATTTCACGTATTTTTTGCAGGTGATGCTCCAGCATTCTCCCGTCGTTTCGGGAAGACAGGATTTCTTCAGGCTGCACGGAAGGGATGCTTTGGTTTTGTTCACACTTCGCGT
>MWDG01000193.1 GCA_002070455.1 Deltaproteobacteria bacterium ADurb.Bin151 | reverse complement strand
ATTCGGGCCCGGTGTGCCGCATCCAGATCAACAGGGGGGATGTTCGGATAATTCATGATGTTTTCCTTTGTATCATCTCGACGGGCTGTTGCCCAAATATCCTTTTCGCTTGCCTAAAACCGTTTTGAATAAATCTAAGGCTTGCGAAAGGTAATGACAAAACTCGCCTGCGGCTCAAACAGTTGTCATTACTGATCTTTCGCTACGCCTTGATTCATGAGACAAAGCGCTTTCAATGGCCGCTCAAAGGGATATCGTTTGGGCAACAGGTCGCCGAGATATTGATATCCGGATGAAAAAAGATTGCCATAATCTCAACGGCGTCAAAAAGGCGTGGGGATGCCCTGTTAATCAAATCCGCATCGATTGGGTAAATTCTACGGTTTTTCACCGCCGGCACTTCCGGAAAATTCTTCCAGAATCTTTTCACCGCTTCAAATTTGTTATCATTGATCATTGGCGCAAAAACAATGATGTCAGGCGATGCGCCGATAATCCCTTCCGCGCTGTATCGGGGGTAGTTGGCCAGGTCAGCACCCGCAACATTCACACCCCCGGCACGCTTAATGACTTCATTGATCAATGTGCCTCTGCCGGCTGTAACCATGGGCTCCAGACCAATCTGAAAAAAAACACGAGGTTTATCTCTATGCCGGGTCTGGGCTGTAACACAATCCAGCCTCTTTTGAAGTGTTCCCACAAGCCTCCTGGCATTTTTTTTCTGGCGGGTGATTTCACCAATCCGCAGAATGCTTTTCAGGACTGATCGCGTATCGGAGGGATTGGTCACATAAACGGGCAGCCCAAGCCTCTCCAACTGCAGAACGGTCTCCCTGCGGTTCCCGTCAGCAGTGGCAAGAATCAAATCCGGCTTCAGCGCGACAATCTTTTCTATGGACGGATTTGTAAATCCGCCGATCCGAGGTTTTAAGCGCGCTGCAACCGGCCAGTCACAAAAAGTGGTTACCCCGACGATTCTGCTTTCAAGACCGAGCGCGTAAAGGGTCTCTGTAATTCCGGGCGCAAGAGAAACGATTCGCCGCGGCACGGAATGGATCCGGACAAGACGGTTTGTTTCATCTCTGAATTCATCGGCGCAAGATATCTCTGCGCAAATAACCATCAGCAAAACAGTTAAAAAAAATATTATTACCTTGGCAACAATGGTTGTCATTCCCGCGTAGGCGGGAATCCAGGAATATACTGGATGCCGGATCAAGTCCGGCATGACGTCCTTTGGCATATTTATTTGCCGAAGCAAGAACGTCCTCCGAGAGTTTGTTAATTGTTTACCCATAATTTTTTACCCATTTCAACATCAGCTATAAAAACAGCTTTACGAAACAGTCATTTAAAATTCATAAGTAACGCTTCCGAAAACAGACCTTCCCCTTCCCGGATAACC
The DNA here is from genome assembly GCA_002070455.1 of Deltaproteobacteria bacterium ADurb.Bin151. Classification (GTDB taxonomy): domain Bacteria; phylum Desulfobacterota; class Syntrophia; order Syntrophales; family Smithellaceae; genus UBA8904. Next base: position 1,497 of record MWDG01000193.1, on the reverse strand, counting down.
GCACATCGTATTTTTGAAAGTGGTCTGATCGGTAAAAGACTGCAGACGAACATCGTATTCCCTGTCAAACAGGTTATAGCCGGAAAGCGACAAAACCCAATGTTTGAAGAGGCGCTGTTCAATCTTTAAATCCGCTGTCCAGTAGTCCCCGATGGTATAGTTTATGGTTTGCGTATCCGGATAAGCGGTGGTCTCTGTATTATAAACGATCTGGTGGCCCACATACCGCAAAGTGGCCGTCGCAGTCGTTCCGAAATGACTCTGGTAGGTCAGGTTTCCCTTGAACTGATTCTGCGGCGTCATGGTCGCACGCCGTTTGACCATGAAATACTGAAAATCCGGGGGAATGTCCGGCGGCCATCCGTAATCCTGCCGGATGTAGTCACGGTTTTCCTCTTCAGCGTTCGTGTATGTATAACTCAGCCCCAGTGAAAGTCCATAGAAGGGCCCCACCTTGAGCCCTGCCTCGATGCCATCGGCCCTGTAGCCGGCCAGGTTGATGGGGCTCCATACCCCCTGCGAATCCGGCTCCCACTGGATTTTATCATCCACATTCCAGTGAAAATAAGATACCGTCATGAATAGTTTATCCTTAAACAATGACTGCTCGACAGTAACATCGGTATGCCAGCCGTTCTCGGGCTTGAGGTTGGGGTTTCCCCTGGTGTATGGATCAGCCGGCCAATACAGATCATTGAGCGTGGGCGCCAGGAAGTGTTTCCCGTGGCTGATCTTCAAAGCTGTTGTTTCAAAGGGATTGATGACCACACTTACGCGGGGCAGGTTCTCCGAACCAAAGGCAGAGTGTATTTCATGACGGAAACCCGCAAAGACTTTCCCGTATTTAAAAGGTCTGTACTGAGCTTCCATAAAATATCCCTGAGAGAACACATGGGCATCAATCGTTGAATCGGAGCCATCGCTTAAGCCAGACGCCGTCAGACCGTAATTCTGATTCTTCCAGTTGAAATCCTTGTACTCGAAACCCAGCAACAATTGGGCCCCCTCAAAAGGGTAAATGTCCAGATGCCCGTCCGTTCCCAGCACCCGGTTCTTTACCCAGTTTTCCGCTCCCGTACCGTCAAATGCATAGCGGGCATAATTGTAATTCTCCAGGGCCGTGTAATAACCTTTCCAATCGTAGCCAAACCATTTGATGGGTTTGCCCTTGACGTTCAGGACGATGTGCCCGTCTTTATCCGTGCTGTGGTCCAGCAAAGCTGACGACTCGCTGTTGTAAAACTTTTCAACACCAACATAATAATCCTGTGCACCCACAGGCGGTTTGACACCCGGCACACCGTAGGATCGGTCTATATAATCTCCGTAAAGGCTGACATGGATTTTTTCCTTTTTGTCAAACAACAGTTTCAGGGACACGTCGTTTTGGTGAAGCCAGCTGTTGTCCCGGAAACCGTCTGTCTCGGTTCTGCCGGCAGTCAGGTAATATCCGAAATCACCGATGACAAACATCCCGTTTTCCGCCGCCAGACGATA
>MWDG01000192.1 GCA_002070455.1 Deltaproteobacteria bacterium ADurb.Bin151 | reverse complement strand
GTTTCAATCCACGCGCCCGCGAGGGGCGCGACCGTTTACTGCTACTTCATTATTAATATTTATTTTCCCGGGAATACTGCGCGATTCATTCTTTATTTCAGTCCGTCCATATTCGATTATCAAAGAACAATTTAATATCTGCTTCAATATCCACTATTTATATTTTCCGCGAACATCCCAGCAAACCGATGTATGCTAGGGGTTCGCGGAAGGCGCCTACACTATGAGCGGACCTTCCTGATCAATCGTTTTTTTCGCACCGATGTGTTCAACACGCTTTCTCCAGTTTGATCCCAGAAAGTAAAACCGCAGACTATCTTCTTCCGCGTCGATCTCTTTAATTAACCTTTCCCTCAATACCGCCCACTGCGCCGGATCAACAATGCATTCAAAAACCGAATACTGCACCCGCTGGCCGTAATCCTGACAGGCTTTTGCCACACGCCGCAGGCGCCTTGGGCCTTTTTCATCCTGCATGGCTACATCATAACTGACCAAAACCAACATTATTGAATTACCTCCCTATACCCCCTCATCCCCACCTTCTCCCGCAAAGGGGCGAAGGAGTTGTCGGAATCATTTCCAGATAAACGGCGGATAACCGTCCAAATCGCCACGAATACAGCGCGCCAGAAGCAATGCCTGTACATGAAACAGGATGCCGATGGACACTTTTTCATCGAGAAACGGATGCATTATTTCTTCCTGCTTGCGTTCCTGATACGCGACTAACAGGATTTTGCGTGTTTCATCGCCCATCATCACCGCGCCCGCTTCCGTCTTTTGAAATCCCTTGTCCTGCACCTGCCTAAGATTGATGAGCGACAATGCCAGACGATCCGCTAGAAACGGACGGAATTCTTCCATCAAATCCAGCGCCAAACTGGGACGCCCCGGCCTATCGCGATGGAGAAATCCTACCGCCGGGTCGAGCCCCACGGATTCCAGAGCGCCCCGGCAGTCATGCATCAGAAGCGTATAGAGGAAAGAAAGCAGGCAGTTCACGTTATCCATCGGTGGGCGGCGGTTTCGTTCCTGGAACGAGAAGTCTTCTTTTTGCGCTACGATCAGATGATCAAAGACACTGAAATAGGTGTGTGCGGCATCACCTTCCAGGCCGCGTACCTCATCGAGTGATTGATTCAACTCCAGCGATTTCAGAGACCGGCTCAAGTCGTCAACGGCCTTTCGAAGCGCTTCCTCATCCGTCTTTGCCGAATGATCCCGAAGCACTCTTTGCAGCACGGTTCGGCAGTTGGCAATTTTGCCGGTTACAAACGATTTAGCCATTTTTGCGGAATAGGCCAAATCATCAGCCAACCGGTATTGCTCTCGGCGCAAGAGCACATTGCCGGACACAGGCCCCTGTACCCGCGCCAGAAAGCGGCCGTGCTCAGATAAAAAACTGATGCCGACACCGTTTTCTCCGCAAAAGCCCATCAAAAAAGGGCTGCACGATACATTGCCAAAGCAGACAATGCCGCCAATCGTGTGCACCGGCACACGCAGACGCACTTCCTGATTGACCTTAACGGCGACCGTTTCGCCCTCTTTGGAAAGATAGGCGCCCTGTGTGGTGACAAATAGCGTGTTCAGGTGTTTTTTCACTTTTTTCCCAACCGTTTTCTTTTCTCCGGCGCATCCAGATAATTTTCTTTGGATACAACCATTCTTTTTGTTTCTTTCTCCAGGTTTTCGCGGGCGTGTCCGGCAATGCGACCGCCCTTCCGGGCGGCGGTGCGGTTTTCGTCAAAACCTTGGGCATCCTGCGTTTTAGTGATTTCCGTTGTGGCGGCTTCGCCCAGCATGGAGAAAATGAGTTCCAGATCATTCATATGGTCGCGCAGATTTTCGCGCTTCAGCCCTTTGTGTTTTTTATATTCCGAAGGGGTGAGGCCAAACGTGGCCTTGGAGATTTCCGCCGTCAGAATGGCGTATTCTTTTTCACGGCCTACCTGGCGCTTCTTCCATTCGTCGGTGAGTTCCGCCCGGATGGTAATGCCGCGCATTCGCTTTTCAATCCAGTCGTCGGAATAGCCTTTGGCCCGGTAAAGGGCTTTTGTGCGTTTTGTCGCCAGTTCCGGGTCTTCGATCTCCTGCACACGCTCATAGCCCACTTTTGCCAGCCACTGTTTAAAAGGTTCCGCCTTTGGTGACGGAATGGACTGAATTATACGGAAAAGTGATTTAGTATTCGCACAATCTGTTTCTCTTTGCTTGCCGTCAGAGGCCAGCAATTTCAACCGTACGATATTATCGTACGGTTGACTCATGCCCGATTCCTGAATCATTTTCCGTTTGAGATCGGACCAGTAACGTTTGGGATTATCGCTTTCCGACAACACGGCGACAACATCAATCACCGAAAACCACCATTCGTTTTCATACAGAATTCGGCGAATGGATTTTTCCTGAAAGACGACCATCCGAGATTCTTCAGGTTTCATTGAATCTTTTTTCATTCCCATCGTTCCCCCCTTAGCAGTTGAAAAGAATTTCTTTACAACTCCCTAACGGCTGATTGAACTGACAAATATTATTTGTCAGTTGCCCCCATCATTGATTTGCATATTTTCGGCTTCTATTTTCAGTTGGTGATAATTTGTCACCAACTGAGTACCTTCCATCTTCAGTCGGTTGCATTTTGTAACCGGCTGACTGCCTTGCTTCTTCCACATCTTTTCCCCTAACAATCTTCCTCACCTCTGGTAGGCGGGGTTTGCGGGGCGGGGGCATCTTTTTCATCCAGCATTCTTTTTATATAGCTTTCGACTGACCGCTTTTTCTGAATCGTTTTGGGCAGACATTCACCAATAAACGAACAGCTATCGCAGCGTTTGGAATAAACCGGTTTTGGCGTCATGCCCGATTCAATCAGTTCATGCGTCTTATGCGCCGCTTCCTGTGTCTCCCGGCGAAGCGCTTCATCAAAAGCAACATCCAGACGCCGCCGCGTTTTCCCGTAAAAAAGCGCGCCTGACGGAATATGGACATTCAGCATTTCTTCCA
>MWDG01000191.1 GCA_002070455.1 Deltaproteobacteria bacterium ADurb.Bin151 | reverse complement strand
TTGAGCGCCATGAATTTTTCCCAATCGTCCCAAACGGCGGCCACGGCACCGATGATGTCACCGCATAACTCGAAGGTGGTTTTGGGCCTGGATTTCAGAACCTGTCGCAGCGCTTCTTTTTTTAATTCATGATGGGCGCGAATCTCCCGGATCCGCTCTTCCACACCGGAAAAGGAATTGCCGTGTCCCGGGTGAACCGTATCAATCGACATTTTTTCAATGATGGCAAGCGATTGCAGATAACTTGGCAGCGGCTGAAAGACCTCGTCATAAATGTTCGGGCTTAGACTGGGCGGAATGTAAGGCAGAATGTGATCGCCAGCCAGCAGAAGCCTCTCATCCCGGAAGAAAAAACAGACATGACCGGCCGCGTGGCCCGGCGTGAAAACGACCTCGAACGAGCGGCTGCCGAAACGGCGGACCTCATGGTCACGCAGCAAGGATTGAACTTCAAATTTCGGAATCCGGCTGCTGACGTCTTCGATCTCTTCAACAATGGCCTCCACGTCACGGGGCGGCACACCGTGCTTTGTGAAAAAAAGCCTGGCCTGTCCGATTAACTCATCCACCCGTTGAAAATGTGAGTGAACCTGATGGGCAACTTCCGACAGGTGAAGGTTCGCCTTTGATTTGTCCTGGAGGATTCCGGCCATGCCGCAGTGATCGGTGTGCACATGCGTCAGATAAATATCGCTGATTTGTCCCGTTGAACATCCGATGCTTTCCAGGTCCGCTTCCAGCTTTTCCAGGGCGCCTGGCAGGATCATGCCGGTATCGAACAGCGCTACATCCCTGCCATCAACCAGCGCATAAGCGTGGACATGGCGCAGGCGAAAAGGCATGGGCAGCGTGATGCGGTAAAAGTTGTCTGAAATTTCAGTGATCATGGAAAAATCCCTTCTATGAAGTAAGCTGCAATCATGGCCGCACAGGTAAGGCTGTGGATCCTGATCATGGCAAGATTTGCCGGGGCCATGGCCAGGGGATCATTCAGGTGACGCTTCATGATGACAAAAGACTGCACGGCAAGGGGCAAGCTGACAAGACCTAGCAAAACATAAGGCGATAAAATCTTCAAAAAACCGGTGACTGCCAGCACACCGTAAGCAATGAACAGGCCCGCTGCATATAAAGCGGCGCCGGTTTCTCTTCCGAACCGGGCAACCAGGTTCCATTTCCCGCCTTGCCGGTCCTCTTCATAATCGGGGATTTCGTTAATCATGATCATAGACCACATCATCAGTCCCGGAACAAGTGACGCAATCAGCGGCTCCCGGGACAAAGTTCCTGCCTGCACATAGTAAGAACCCAAAACAATGACCGGACCGAAATTGACCAGCAGCCCCAACTCCCCGAACCCCCGGTAGCCAAAACGGACGGGGGGAGCCGTGTAGAAAATGGAAGACGCCATACCGAAAAGCCCCAGCGCCAGAACAGGCCATCCGCAGGCATAGGTCAGGTATATTCCGATGGCCACCGTCATACCAAAAAAAAGAGCGGCGGCTTTCAGCATCTGCGAGTCTTTCAGCAGGCCTTCCGTCAGGACACCGCTCCCGCCGGTGAAGAAATTTTTTTCGCCACCCTTTTGAAGATCAACGGCGTGACGGTAATCAAGAGCGTCGTCCGTCAGGTTGAGACCGAAGTGATTGACGGCAACACCAAAAACGACCAGCACGAAGTGAAACAGGTGAATCGGATAGCCATTCGCCCAGGCGATCATACCACCAAGCAGCGCCGGCAGAATGCTGGGTCCGACAAAGTGAAGGCGAAGTGCCCGCATCCATACAATCAAAACAGAAACGGGTTTTGCCCGATCCCGGCCGGCATTCATATTCGTTACGTTTTCTGACCTGATTCTCATTTCCGCCTTAACCGGGCTTCCGTTCTGCCTGTTTACAAACCTAAAACTGTTTCGCGGGTCACTTGTTATTTGAATTTTTCAGAATTTCCAGAATTTTATCATGGTATCGCCAGACCAGTAACAACACAATAATTGCCGCAACCGTGACAACAGCAAGCAGCGGATATTGTTCGTTACGGGCAATATTGCCGCTGATGGACAGCATTGCTGTACCGAAAAAGCGGCCGACCGTGGAGATGATAATGAACGTCATTACCGGGATGCGGCTGACGCCCATGATGTAGCACAGGTAGTCCTTGGGAAAGCCCGGAATCAAAAAGAGCAGGAAGGAAACCAGCAGCCCCTTGTGCTCCATGAAATGGTCGAATTTTTCAAAAACCTCTTTTTTAACGACTTTTTCCAGAAGCGGTTCGCCGAAAAAGCGTGCCAGCATAAAGGCCAGCCAGGAGCCAAGCGTCAGACCGATGGTAGAATAAAGGGTCCCCCACAGAGGCCCGTACAAATAACCGCCAATGAAGCCGCTGATTTCCCCCGGAATGGCCGCAATAACCACCTGAACAATCTGTAGCACAATGAAGACAGGAACATCGTAGCGCGAAGATTTGATAAAGTTGATGATTTTATCTTTGTCTTTAAAAAAAAGGAAAAGATCAAAATGGATAAAAAGATAGACGCCGAAACCGATCAGCGCGAGCAGCAATACAAGCCGAAAAGTCAAATTTTTATTCATGCAGGGATCTCTTTGATCTGTTACCGTCACGTTTATGGAATTTTTCTATATGAATAAGTATTTTTCGTCAAACTGTTTCGGACGAACAGACCATCAGCGATACAACCGCTTCCGGAGGAAGGGTCTCCTTGAAGATCAAAATGGTTGACTAAATAAAATAGATATGTAAGAAAAACGCATTCTTGACCTAATATCAAAGAAAGACTGAAAGCATATTGACTGTTTTACAAGGGGGACGTTATCATTATGTCAAAAGTACCGCAAAAACTGGATAGAAAAAAATCTGAAATCTATAAGAATGCTCCCATCAGCAAGTTTGGTGAAAGAAAACCTGACTACTCCACCATGGGGAGGGCTATCAAGAATCCCCACAAAAAATTCCGCGAGGTCGTCTGCGTGGAAGCCTGCCGGACACCCTACGG
>MWDG01000190.1 GCA_002070455.1 Deltaproteobacteria bacterium ADurb.Bin151 | reverse complement strand
CCACCGGTCTGCTTGTATATGTCGCCGTTATAAACGCTGGCATAAACATCCCCGTTGGGGGCGACTGCCAAGCCGTACCAGTAGCGCGTTGTTTGCTTCAACGCCGCGAACACGCCTGTGCCACCGGCCTGTTTGTATATGTCGCCGTTATATACACAGGCATAAACATCCCCATTAGGCGATGCTGCTATGCCGTACCACAGGCGCGATGTTTGCCCAAGTGCCACAAAATTGCCAGTCCCGCCAGCCTGTTTGTATATGTCGCCGTTATGTACGCTGGCGTAAACATCCCCGTTGGGTGCTGCTGCCAAGCCGTACCAGTTGCGCGATGTTTGCCCAAGTGCCACGAAATCACCTGTGCCACCGGTCTGCTTGTATATGTCGCCGCTAGAAACGCTGGCGTAAACATCCCCATTCGGCGATGCTGCCATACCGACCCACGTCCGGGATGTTTGCTCAAGTGCCACGAAATCACCAGTCCCGCCAGCCTGCTTGTAAATGTCACCGCTATATACACTGGCATAAACATCGCCATTCGGGGCGACGGCCATGCCGAACCGGTTGCGCGATGTTTGCCCAAGTGCCATGAAATCACCAATCCCACCGGCCTGCTTGTATATGTTGCCGTTATAAACGCTGGCATAAACATCCGCACCCTGCGCTTTGATGTAGCCGATCAACTTTTTTCCTGCGCTGTCGGTGATGGTGAGTTTGCAACCACGATGTTCAGGCAAGGTCAAATACGCACTTTCGGAGAAATCAACGAAGGCCGATCCATCGACCGCACTGATTTTTGTATTTGCGCGTGTCGCCGTTTTGACTTCCCCGTCCACCAAAGGCCCCGTACCGCCAATCACCGCACCCAGGGAAATCTTGACCTCTCGCCCTCGCTGATCACCATGCAGCAAGATCGAGCTGAAGGCATGATCTGTGTTGTCAATCAGCAAGTCAAATTCAGCCACGGACAGCCCCGGAGCCGAATTGATATTGTCGAAGCTGAATCCACGTGAAACGTAAATCTTTTCATCATGAATCACCTGATTATCGGTTTCGGTCAAATACACAGGCACGGGAAAGTCGATGTCGAGTAAGCAAAACGATTCGAGCACTTCTTTCCGAAATTCCTGTGCAAGTTCTTCCTGAAGGATTATCATAAACCGGCTACCCCTTTCAGCTTGACACTCGCGCTGAATAACCCGTAACCGCCCATGCTGGTGCGCTTGATATTACCCTCAAACCGGCAGTAAATACGCAGCAGGCCGGTGAAATCGCATGTCAGCAAGGCGTTGGCCGCCGGTGCCGCATCAAAGACGATCTGATCCGCGCCCCCGTCGCCTACCCCTACATTGATCGTATAATCTTCCATCGATACATTATTCACATAAACAACCAGTCCCGACATGGATTTACCGGGAATATTAAACGTTGTCGTGTATCCGTCACCTACTCCGATATATCCCCCGGTCCATGCAGCGGATTCCAGCGCGTAAAAACAGAAGGTGTCATACGATCCTTTTCGCGCCTGATAGAAGTTCCACAATATCTGCATGTTCGTGGTGTTCAGAACGTCGTAGGTCAGGGAAACATCGTATTTCGGGTAGTTGGTTTTCAAATGCCGCTGTTCCTTCCCGCTATCAAAAGCGGTTATATTGACCTTCCAGATCGGTTCGATGATCACGGAAGACGGTATGGGAACTGCCGGGTATACTTCGCTCATGTTAAGGCCCTCTTCATTTCAGTCCTGTTCTTGTTGTTCTTTAAGCGTGACATGATCGGCCCGAAAATAGCATCTGGATTCTGTTTGCACATATCGGAGAATGATTTCGCGTCCACGGCATTGATCGTGATGTTATTGGTTACGATTTCCGCGTCACCTCCCGCCCCGCCGCCGCCGGTCTGGTTTTTGGGAATAACACGTTCCCCCCTCTGTAGAATGGCCGGAAATTCGTCAGGCATTAAGCCGTTGTGCAAGCGCGGAGCATTGTCAAACAGGCTGGAATCATAAATACCGTACACCCCGCCGCCATGACCGATAACGCCCCCGGAATGCGCCACATTGGAAAACATCCCTGGGTTGAAGCTGCCTACTGGTGCGCTGCCTGCTGCCCCTCCCAGCCCGCCCAAAATACCGGAAAGGAAACCGCCTATTCCACTGGCGCCCTTCATGACTGAAAGCATCGACTGCTGAACCATGATTCGGATCATGTCTGCAATGATCGCATCGGCCAGGTCTTTAAATTCCAACTTCCCGGTCTTCACGAAATCGACAAGGGCGTCTTCCATGCCTTTGATACCCTTAACAACCGTGCTTTCCAATGCTGATCCAAGGTTTTCGTATTCATCGATTATCGAATTGATCCCCCTCATCATCCCCTCCCAGGGCGACGTGTCGGAAATCTGTTTTTGCAATTCAATGACTTGCTTCATGGCGTCCTGAACGGCTTTCGTCTGTGCGCGGTAGGCCGTGACGTCGCTTGAGTCGGTCTTTTCCAGAATGGATTTTTGTATGGCCAGGAATTCTTCGCTTAACCTCAAACGCTCCTGCATGGTGCTGTTGTAACGTGCGCCCCTGATCACTTCAATATCGAGCAGAAATAAAGCGTCTTCAATTTCGGCCTCACGAAGCATCTTTGATTCCGCTAGCTCCTGACTTCTTGCCTCCCATCTTGCCGATGATTCCTCGATGCCCCGTGCGGTACTCAATAAGCCTTTGTCAACCAATGGATTTTTGGCCAATTTTTCGTATTTGATCTGAATTTCAAAAAGTTTCTTTTCAAGCTCATCAAGGCCGGACATCTTAATGTCGTTGCCTAAAGTTTCGTTGATCTTTTCGGCTTCTTCGCGAAGCTTCTGGGCGGCTTTGGCAGCCGCGTCAAGTGTGTCCGTAACGCCATCAATCGGCGGAATAGCCCTATTGATTGCGCCTGCCATATCCTCCGTGGATGATACCATTGCTGAAAAATTGTCGGCGGCTTTTCCGGCCAGTTCGCCTGCCGCCCCAAGCATATCCTCATATCCTTTTTTAAGACTTGCGGCTTCGGAGAGG
>MWDG01000189.1 GCA_002070455.1 Deltaproteobacteria bacterium ADurb.Bin151 | reverse complement strand
GGTTGGAGAGAGGAGCTTCAGCCGGGCGGCCAGAAGCATGCTTCTGACTCAGCCGGCGCTTACCAAGAACATCCGTAACATGGAAGACTATATGGGCGTCAAAGTGGTGAACCGCAGCAATGTAGGAATTACTCTGACCCCGGAGGGAAAGATCCTTTATGATTATGCGCAGCGAATGGTTCGTTTACGCAAAGAAGCCTGTGAGAAAATACAGCAAATGCATGAAAATGCAGGGGGCGATATTTATGTAGGCGCAAGCACCATTCCGGCAACCTATATTCTGCCGAAAGCCATAAGCGAATTGAAAAAAGCGCATCCGGAAATTCGGGTTTTCCTGAAAATGGAAGACAGTGAAGAAGTCATGAACATGGTCCTTGATCATGAAGTGGAAATCGGCTGTATCGGGAAAAAACCTCTCAATCGAAAGCTGGTTGCCGTGCCGCTCTGGAGTGATCGCCTGATTCTGATTGCTCCCGGTAACCACCGATGGGTGAAAAAGGGGGCGGTCAGTCTTTCCGAACTGCTGCAAGAGCCTTTCGTTCTGCGGGAGAAAGGATCCGCAACACGCGACGTGTTTGAAAAATATCTGAAAGAAAATAAATCGATCAGCCTGTCGCAGCTGAACATCTGCGGCGAGATGGGCAGTTCCGAGGCTGTCAAGGAAGCGGTCATGGCGGGTCTTGGTGTTTCTTTTATTTCCGTGCATGCGGTGGCGCGTGAACTGGCCCGGAAAACCCTCTGTGAAATTCCGGTTGCATCATGCAGGATTGAGCGCGAGCTTTTCCTGATTTATCTGAAACAGTTTGGCTTTCGGCTGCATCATAAAACTTTTGTCAATTTCCTGAAGAATCACAAGACTACATCAGCGAAAAAAGAATGATACGACATTGTATTACTTAAAGATTGCCGGCCCCTGGATGAAAGAAGATTATCCGTTTGAAATCATGACATTATCATTTAGAAATAATTGACAAATATCCAATAAAGTGGTTTATAATTCAAAAAAAGTAAGCCACGGCGGGGAAAAATCAGGGTTTCACGGAGATGACTCGTCAATAAGCTCGAAAAACAGGCACAAAGAAAGGAATGCAAAAGGATGAAAAATATAAAAAAATTGAATCTTGTTTCTTTGGCAGTCGTTGTTTTCTTGCTGACAGCTCTATGCACGGTATGCTCTGCGGCAACATTTAAAGGCAAATCCGTAAGATCGGGCGGATATGAGACAGGGAGGGTCGCGCCCGTATCCCATAGTGACATCCGCCTCGATATCGGTTGCGCGGCTACTGAAAATTGCTGGGTGGAAGCAAGGAATTTAAGCCCGAGACACGCGTACCACAATATATGGTTTGAAATTGAATATGCGGGCCATCTGAAAAACGGAAAGATCGAAGATATAATCCTGCCGGGGCAGAAGGGAGTTTGGACAATAGATCTTATCTTTGCCTCTCAGCCGTCCGGCATAAAAATTAAACTGCTCAACGCAAATCCATACGGGATTCAGAAAACGCGGAAAGGAAAAGGATATGCAGGAAAACTGGCTTCTTCTGATATCTCGGCGGGAAGACAGGTCAAGAGCATAACGTTGTTTGACAGGAAAAAAGGAGAGACCTGGTCATCGGGAATCGTTCCCACCAGAAAAAATTTCGTTTCCATGCGCTTTTTTGAAAGCGGGCAGGCTTCTTTGCCTTATTCTGAAAGGCAATATCAAAGCGACTTTTCCGCCTCCGGTGTCCGTTTTATAAACTGGGAGCTGATTGTGGAACACCCGTCACCGGGTAGGGAAATCAATTACAAAGTCGAAGCATTTTGGAAAAACAGAAACGGTTCTGTTTTCAACCGTCAGACGGTGCAAACCGGAATGGGGCCGAACTGGCAACTTGGTTATACAACCTGTTCCCTGGGTGATAATGCAAGTGGAGCCTGGCTTCCGGGAAGTTATTCTGTTGAAGTCCGTGCAGGCGGCAAAAGAATTGGTGAAGGATACTTCAAAGTCGCAGAATAAATTTAAAAATATCAAGTCAAACAACGCCTGTAGAGGTTTACAACAAAGGGGAGTGCCACCATCCAGAGGTTGCATCCCCTTATTCTTTCATTATCCACATACAGCGGCAGGTAACACGTGATTTGAAGGGGGAGTTACAACATTTTTCACTTTATGTTCGCGATGCGGGGGGCGTATCTGTTTATCGGAATGCCTTTCGGTAAATCATTTTACATATATATTATTTGCGCAGTGCTTTTCTTGTTTCCTGTCCTGTCTTTTGCAGCAGACACCCCGTTTACCGGAGCGACAAACTGGGGTGCCACGGGCTTGATGGAAATCCCCACTGCAAGAGTGATCGAATACGGAAAATACAGGGTTGGTTTTACGCAGGTTAATCCTTACCGATACTACTACGGTACAATCAGCCCGCTCCCACGGGTGGAAATAAACGGCAGAATAACGGAAGTGATGGGTGTGGAAGCAGGTAGCGGCAGCGACGTATGGAAAGATTACGGCAATACGAAAGACAAAGCCGTTGATTTGAAACTGCAGATCATCCGGGAGGGGAAGTACTGGCCGGCGCTGGCTTTTGGCATCATGGACCCGCACGGGACAAGAGTATACACCAGCCAGTACCTGGTCATGAGCAAACAGATCTATCCTTTTGATTTTACCCTCGGCATCGGCAACGGCAGATTTGGCAAAAGACCGATATCCGATAGCAGTCAAGATGAATTCGGACTGGAGATTTTCACCAATTTCAACCAGTGGTGCTCCGATGCCCAGTTGTTCGGCGGTGTCGAGTTTGCCCCTTCCAAATATTTTTCATTGATCGTGGAATACAATCCAATCCGTTACGAAAGGCAGACGGGCGATCCGGCGCAGGCAAAATATTTTACGGACTCGGTTGCTTCCAGATTTAACTATGGTTTGAGGATCAAGCCGCTGGACTGGGCGGAAATCGATGTGAGCTATCAGCGCGGCAATCAGTTCGGTGTAAATGTTTATCTGGATTTTATGCTGGGCATGCCGCTCCTGCCGATTTACGACCTGCCTTACCTGGAAAAGGCGGAATTCGTGCAAAACCCCCTGCATCAGAGAATGAGCGACGGTCTTAAAGCTTCAGGCTTCAGTG
>MWDG01000188.1 GCA_002070455.1 Deltaproteobacteria bacterium ADurb.Bin151 | reverse complement strand
GAAATTGTTTTAACTCAGCAAGAATATTTACTTGAAAATGTGGGGATTTTTGATATATACGCTGGCAAAGGCCTTGATGAGGGAACAAAAAGCCTTGGGTTGAGATTTTCCTATCGTGCCCCGGACAGAACACTGACGGATGCGGAAATCAATTCCATCCATGAGAGAATTGTAAGCAGCACTGTCCGGTTAACAGGTGCAAAGATAAGGGCCTGAAGTTTTAGAGATCAGCATCATTCCTCTGAGATAATTTCGAGGAGGCAAGTAAAGAGAAGTCTGAAAAATCCCTTGTTATGGCCGGGATATGAAATTCTCTTTTTGGTTGAAAGGACAGATGAACCATAACGCAAAGGTTTCAGTTTACATGACGTTAATAACGGAGGAGAAGAAATGACGAAAATTGATATTATTCAGAATGTTTACGAGAAACTCGGTTTTTCCAAGAAGGAATCAGCGGACATCGTTGAATCCGTGTTTGACATCATTAAAGACAGCCTTGCTCAAGGTGAAAGGGTAAAGATTTCCGGCTTCGGAAATTTCATGGTCAAAGAGAAACGGTCCCGCCGCGGTCGTAATCCTCAGACCGGAGAGGAGATCTCCATCACCGCACGCCGGGTTTTGACTTTCAAATCCTCCCAGGTATTGCGCAAGTCTCTGAACAGTTGATAAATTGTTTTAACTGTACGAAAAACACTGACAACCAAAACGGTATATCCGTATTATCAGGAGGGGTGTTTTTCAGTTTCAGTTTTGCGGACATATTTCTCCGTAAGGATTCAGGAATTGTATGGACAGCATAATTCCCGAAAAAGCTTATTTCCGGATTGGAGAAGTGAGTAAAATCCTCAACGTTGAGCCGTACGTCATCCGTTACTGGGAGTCGGAATTCAAAACGATTAAACCGGTAAGGACAAAGACCTCTCAGCGCCTGTACCGAAAAAAAGACGTGCAGGAATTATTAACAATCCGCAATCTGCTTTATCAGCAGCGCTTTACCATTAACGGTGCAAAACAACAGCTGATGAAAATGCGCGACCGGGAAGAATCGGCAGATACGGAAAATGAAAAATTAATTTATATCAAAAAAGAGTTGGAGCAGATTCGAAAGATCATGAGCTGAAAAAGCCGGCAATCGTCATTGCCGGCTTTTTTATACAGTCCATGAAACGATGGTTATTTCTTGCTTGCTCTTTTGGAAGCTTTGAGCGGATTGATTTTCTGAGCTTCCTTGATCACCAGCTTCACATGAGACGCGCTCGGGCAGTTGCCGGTTATCCACTTGCTTTTCGGATCCGGGTATACCTTGCAGAATTTGCATGATTCGTAATCGATAATCTTATTGCAGCCTTCGCATTTGTCGATTACCGCAAGACAGCTGCCGCCAATAAAACCGCAGCCTTTTTTGCTCATAAAAGCGCATTCTGATCCCTTTTTAACTGTTTCACAAAGCATTTTGGAAAAACCCCCTTAAGTGGTGTCGATGATGTAATTTTTATCAGACGATGCGGAAAAAGACAGTAAATCAGAATGTATCCACAGACGTCAATGAATTAAAACCGCGTGTCCTTAACAGCAAAAAAAACGCCTGTCAAGAAAAATTACAGTTTATCCGTACAATTCCAATTCTGAAAGCGGAGCATTTCATCCAATTCCCTTGATGTTGCCCATTGCGGTAGGATGGCCTTTCCCATGGTATTTCCTGTCTCTGATGGACAGAGATGGCGAAATGGCAGACAAAGCGAAACATATTTTGCCGATGCGGGAATTTGCGCTGCACTTTTTGTATGGGATGATCAAACAAAAATGCCAAAATACCTGTCATTTTAACGTGATTGAATTGACTTCACCGGTCATTTGTGTTAGTTCCTTGCATCACATAAAAGCGGGAATATAAACAGGATATGTGCGTTTGGAGCTGTAGGGGATGAAAAAAGGATCTTTAATAAAAGTCTTCATAAGGTCTTTTTTCATTCACACCGCCCTCAATTTTCGAAGAATGCAGAATCTTGGTTTTATGTATGCGATGATTCCCCTTTTCCGTGAACGGAAATTATCCCGCAGGGAGGAGGAAGAATTTCTGCTCAGGCACCTGCAGATGTTTAACACGCATCCCTATCTGTCTGCGCCGCTGATCGGATCGATTGCCCGCATGGAAGAACAAAAGCCGGAGGGGGATGATGCATCTTCCATTTTGATGGTCAAGCAAAGCCTGATGGGACCCTACGCGGCGATCGGAGACACTTTTTTCTGGGGAGCGCTCAGGCCATGCTCGGGGATTATCGGGGCAGGGCTGGCCTGGCTGGGATCGATCCTGGCCCCGGTGGCTTTTTTGCTGGTGTATACTCCCGCCCATATCTGGGTAAGAGCCAGGGGATTTATGGAAGGGTATGCCAGGGGCAAGCAGGGTATAGAATTCATCCGCGGCATCGATCTGCCCCGTATAGCCAACCGTGTGCGTTGGTTGTCCCTGGTTATTCTGGCGTTTTTCGGGGCCTGCTATTTCCACGACGGTTATGCAAACTTTTCCGGGATACCCTGGTTTGTCGCGGTGCCGGTATCGCTTGGTACGATCCTGCTCTGCTGGCTGCTGGTTAAAAAGGGAATATCGCAAATTTATATTCTGTACGGAGCAGTGATATTATTTCTGCTCTTTTCATCGAAAGAATTATTGTTGTGCTGGAAATGAAAACATTTAAATTAAAGAACAAGCTGGGATTGCACGCGCGTGCGGCCGCTTCATTTGTGCGCATCGCGCAGAAATACAAAGCGGAAATATTGATTGAACGCAATGGTCAAACCGTCAACGGGAAAAGCATTCTGGGAATTTTGACGCTTGCCTGTCCGATGGGCGGTATGATAACAGTGACCGCCAATGGGGCTGACGCGGCCTTGGCGCTTGATGATCTCGAAGCGCTGATTGAAAATAAATTTGGGGAAGAATAAACAACGACATGACGGTTGAACAGGCCAAAAAAACATTTGTTCTCAAGGGGATTGGTGTTTCTCCGGGGGTGGTGATCGGAAAAGTTTACCGCTTTGATCCGCTGGATGCCCAGGTATCTTTTTACAAACTCAATGATGAAAGTTTGATCCCTCATGAAGTCGAACGCTTCAGGAATGCCCTTAAAGAATCAACGAAGCAGCT
>MWDG01000187.1 GCA_002070455.1 Deltaproteobacteria bacterium ADurb.Bin151 | reverse complement strand
AATAAATATCGATGAATATGTACCAACAACAATACCGATCAGGAGTGCGAAGGCGAAGTCATGAATGACCGGGCCGCCCAGGAAAAACAGGGCCAACAGCACAAAAAATACCGTTAAAGCAGTCAAAATTGTGCGGCTCAGGGTTTCGTTGACGCTTGAATTGATAATTTCCGCAAGGCTCTTTTTCAAATCTTTCTTGCGGTTTTCGCGAATCCGGTCAAAAACAACAATTGTGTCATTAATGGAATAACCGATAATGGTCAACAGAGCGGCGACAATGACCAGAGTGAATTCTTTGTTTAACAGAGAAAGTACTCCGATCGTAATAATGGTGTCGTGAATCAGGGCGATAATGGCGCCCAGGCCATAGCGGAATTCAAAGCGCCACGCAATGTAAATGAGCATGCCGATCCAGGCAAAGACAATTGCCAGAATGGCCTTGTTGGTCAAATCCTTGCCGACTTTGGGACCTACGAATTCTATCCTCCGGATTTCAAAATTACCGGTTCCGAACTGCCCGTTCATGGCTTCTTCCACTTTTGTCTGAAGTTCTTTGGTCATGGGCTGGTTGGTTCGCACGATGACTTCATTCTGACCGATTTCCTGAATGATGGCGTCGTCGATTTTAATGTTCTGGAAGGTCTTGCGAATGACATCCGCCCCGGTGGTTTTGGTGAATTTTACCTGAATAATGGTTCCTCCGGCAAAATCGATCCCGAAATTCAGGCCTTTGTGCATGACGACGGACAGGATGCTGATGATGATCAATACAATTGAAATGCCGATGGCAATCTTTCTTTTTCCTACAAAATCAAAATTAGTTCCCGGTTTGATAAATTCCATGCTCTTCTCCTCTATGGAGGCACAGGATGTGCCTAAATACTGATATTATGAACGCTTCTCTGCCAGATGAAATAGTCGAAGATCAATCTTGTGACGAAAATAGCGGTAAACATGCTCGCGCAAATACCGATGCTCAGAGTCAGCGCAAAGCCTTTTACTGGACCGGTTCCGAACGCGAATAAAAACAGTGCGGCAATCAGCGTGGTAACGTTGGAGTCCAGGATGGTCACAAAGGCCTTGGAATATCCGGCATCAATCGCGGCACGGGCCGGTTTCCCCAGCCTTAATTCTTCGCGGATGCGTTCGAAGATCAGGACGTTCGCGTCAACCGCCATACCGATTACGAGCACAATGCCCGCGATGCCGGGCAGGGTAAGTGTGGCCTTGAATCCCGCGAGCACACCCAGAATGATGATAATATTCAGAATAAGCGCGGTATCGGCAATCAGGCCCGAAAGCCTGTAGTAAACAATCATAAAAAGAATAACCAGGAGAGAACCGATCAGAGTGGCGATAATGCCCTGGCGGATCGAGTCGCTGCCCAGGGATGGACCGACGGTTCTTTCTTCCAGAATATTGACGGGCGCGGGAAGGGCGCCTGCGCGAAGCACGATGGCCAGGTCGCGCGCTTCATCCATGGTGAAGTTACCGGTGATCTGGGCCTGTCCGCCGGAGATCCTTTCCTGAATAACCGGTGCGGAATGAACCACACCGTCCAGCACGATGGCCAGACGTTTGCGGACGTTTTCATTGGTGATCCGATCGAAATCCGATGCCCCCTGCGAGTTGAATTTGATGGAAACATGGGGTTCGCCAAAACGGTCGGAAATCTGAACCTTGGCGGTTTCCAGCGAAGCGCCGGTCAGCAGGGTTTTATTTTTCAGTAAATAGGGGACCTGGCCTCTCTGTCCGCTGGACCGGTCTTCACGGGCACCATAAGCGATGACAGATCCTTCAGGGACATTGCCGCGCAGGGCTTCATCGAGAGAGTTATCCTCGTCGACGATTTTAAATTCCAGAAGGGCCGTTTTCCCGATCAGATTTTTGGCCCGTTCCGGGTCTTTGATGCCCGGAAGCTGAACCATGATTCGGTTTTCGCCTTCAGGGATGATTTCGGGTTCGGCAACACCAAACTGGTCAACACGGTTGCGAATGGTTTCCACGCTGTGTTCTATGGTCAGTTTTTTCAGATCGGCGGCCCGTTTGTCTTTATACTTCAAATAGACGATCTGGCGGCCTTCCCGCGATGTCGTCGATGCGATTTCCAGATCGGAATATTGTTCATTGAGAATTTTCTCCAGAGCGGTCTTTCCGGATGCTTCCGTCAGCTCCAGGGACATGGTAGCGTCTTTTCCTCTTTCCACGTTGCGGAAACGGACTTTGTTTTCCATCAATGATTCCTTCAAATCATTGGCCGTTCTTTCCATCATGGACTCCAGAGCCTTATCCGCGTCCACTTCCAGGATCAGATGCATTCCACCCTGCAGGTCAAGTCCCAGATGGATTTTGTCCTTTGGAAAATATTTATCCAGGGGAGAAGGAATCTGCGGGACGAGCGTGGGAAGCAAAAAATACAGCGCAACAAGACAAACAACCGCCGTGATGGCCAACCTGATTCTTAAAGATTTGAACATGAAATGCCCCTTTCTATCCTATGACTTAGCCGTGGGAGCCGGTGATCCCGACTTCTGCAGGACGGCTGCGATAGCGCTTCTTGCGACTTTAATTCTGACTTTGTCGGCGATCTCCAGTGTGACAACCGCATCCGTAAGGCCGGTCACCTTGCCGTGAATGCCGCCGCTGGTCATGACTGCGTCGCCATGAGCGAGGTTATCCAACATGGCTTTGAGTTCTTTCTGCTTTTTCTGCTGCGGTCGGATCATCAAAAAATAAAAAATGGCAAAGATCACGGCCATCATGATGATGAAGCTAAAGTCACCGACTCCTCCCGCGCCCTGTGCCCCTGCCGTTCCCGGGTTGCCCATTGCGAATGCTTTCGATATCAATTTTACTTCCTCCTTAAAGTCTGCCTTTTATCAGAAAATTTTATAATTTCATCTCATTTTATTCAAAAAATCTTTTTTAAATTCTGAAAAACGGTTTTCGCTTATGGCGGTCCGTATTTTTTCCATCAGGTGCATATAATGGCGGATATTGTGAATAGTATTCAATATCATAGCCAGTATCTCACCGGCAACATAAAGGTGCCTTAAATAACCCCTGGAGTAATTTTTACAGGTGTAGCAATCGCATGTTTCATCGAGCGGGTGATCATCTTCCCGCCAGCGGGCGTTTTTTATAACAATCTTTTCGGAATTTGTAAACAATAATCCGTGCCGGGCCGATCG
>MWDG01000186.1 GCA_002070455.1 Deltaproteobacteria bacterium ADurb.Bin151 | reverse complement strand
GGTAAAAATTTCCGGGAGGTTTTATCCGACAACTCGCGCGATCATGTAACGGAACGCTACGTGCGCAGGCAGCGCGGTGAAGAGGTGCCTGACCGATATGAAGTAGAAGTTGTCCGTCCGGACGGTGAAGTACGCCGCATTGAAATGATGGTGGCCGTCATGCTGGATAAATCGGGAAGAATGAACAGCATAGGACAGGCCATTGACATCACCGAGCGCAAACAGTCAGAAGAAGAACGGGAGAAGCTGCAGCAGCAATTGACCCAGGCCCAGAAAATGGAATCCATTGGACGCCTGGCCGGCGGAGTGGCCCATGATTTCAACAATATGCTCGGGGTTATTCTGGGCCATGCGGAGATTGCCATGATGAAGGCCGATCCTTCACAGCCATTTTATAAAGACCTTGTTGAAATCTCGGAAGCGGCCGGACGTTCTGCCAATCTCACGCGTCAGCTTCTGGCCTTTGCCCGCAAGCAGACCGTAACCCCGAAGTTACTCGTCCTGAACGAAGTTATCGAGGGTATGCTCAAAATGCTCCAAAGGCTTATCGGCGAGGACATTGAACTGGCCTGGCTGCCCGATTCGGCCCAGGCAATGGTTAAGGTGGACCCCGGCCAGATCGACCAGATCCTTGCCAATTTGTGCGTCAACGCGCGTGACTCCATTGCGGGTGTCGGTAAAGTTATCATCGAAACGGGAAACGCGGTTTTCGACGAGGACTTTTGCAGCAGTCGCATCGGGTTTTCTCCCGGTGACTATGTGATAATCACCGTCAGAGATAACGGTTGCGGCATGGACAAAGAGACGCTGGAAAATCTTTTTGAACCATTCTTCACGACCAAGGACGTCGGACAGGGGACTGGCCTGGGACTGGCCACCGTGTACGGCATTGTCAAGCAGAACGGCGGATTTATCCATGTTGACAGTGAGCCGGGGCATGGAGCAACCTTCAGGGTCTATCTACCCCGGCATGTGGGCAAAACCGAACCCACAAGGAAAGATGATCAGGGAACACCGGCCACCAGGGGACACGAAACCATCCTGCTTGTCGAGGACGAACCGGCAATGCTGGAAATGACCACACTCCTTCTCGAACAGCTTGGTTACGTCGTGCTGAAAGCATGCACACCGGGCGAGGCCATTCATATAGCCGAAAATCATCCCGGCGATATCCATCTGCTTGTGACAGATGTGGTCATGCCAGAAATGAACGGTCGCGATCTGGCCAGAAAAATCCTGTCCCTTTATCCAGGCATCAAACGCCTTTTCATGTCCGGCTACACAGCCGACGTCATCGTCCATCAGGGTGTGCTGGATGAGGGCGTGCATTTCATATCGAAACCCTTCTCAGTAAAAGGCCTCGCCGACAAAGTACGTGAAACGCTGGGGTAATCTTACACGGGACGCATCTTGAACAGGGCAGGAAGTGCTTTGTCCGGAAAACATGAACTATCCGGAAGCGAGATAAAATCCCCGGGTGATGAGGCGGAACGACATTCTTTCGAGTCAAGTAATGTTCAGAACAATTAATTTATGCTTTTCATTTGCAGTCAGAAAACTTTATTCAAAAACAAATAAATAAAGGCAGAGCCATACGACCCTGCCTTGCCATTCAAATATGGTGGAGGTGAAAAGGTTTGAACTTCTGCCTCTTGAATATTACTACCCAAGCGCTCTCCCAGCTGAGCTACACCCCCACGCAATTTCCATTTAGTCGTTTACCTTGAATATGTCAATTACTCTTTTGCGTAAATCTCTCACTCCGTTAAACTTTTCCCGCATCGCGCCAATATCTCTTGTTACCGTCTGCTGATTACGCGTAACATCCTTTTAAAACGGTTTTTTCTACTCTTCCCTGACAGGAAGCATTTTGCTTGCTCTCCCGTTTCTTTTCCAGTTTCCAGAAATAGCGGATCTTGCAAACTTCACCAATGGGCAATCCCGTCATCTCCTCCAGGTCCGTAATACGAATGTTAGGGTTTTTATCAAGTTCATTCACAATGATTTGCTCCTGATGGCTCATCCTCTCACCCTGCCTTTCTGTAAAAAAACTGCTTTATTTTAAGTTTTTGCAAGCTCCTTTACATCCAACCCGCCTTTGTTCAGAAATTACAATTTTATCTATTGCTGAAAATATTACTGAACCTCTCTGTAACTATGAAAAATGAACAATATCCCCTAGGGAGATACATTGTATTGCTGTATTTTGGATCGCAATAATGAAGAGGGAGTTTGAACTTCCTTAAAAACTGCCGTATAAAATGGAGACCCTCCAGAAGGTGATTTATTTACCTTTGACTCTTCGGCTGACCTGCCTCCGAGTGCGCGTTCAAAGGATTCTTCAGAAGAGATCACCGGAAGTTTTACCGCCTGGGAATTACGTCCATATTTCTGCACAAATCTCTCCAGGCTGAATTTTAATTCACATGCCATTTTCTGTGCTTCTTCCCCATTGTCACCGCAGATGTCTTCATAAGAATCGTTTCCTTCTCTGGAGAACTCTGCAATCATTTCCATCGCCTGCGATAACACGAAATCAGGAGTCAATTTTTCGCCAATGCGAAGTCTCTCAATGACTCTCTCCTTCAACTCATAAGGGGCATCCTTCTTCATGAGTTGAATGGGGCAGGCAGAAACAGTCTCGAATTTCTTCACAAACTGTTCCAGTTCCATTTTTAGTCGAATGGCGGATAATTGCGCATCCTTTCCCCTGGTTCCTACCAGTTTCTCATGTAGATCCTGACCAAATTGATTGAAGTTTTCTAAGATTTGTTTCGCTCGTGTCAATATTAATGTTGGAGTAATCTCTTCATCTTCCTGTTTCGCTTCCCATACCTCTTGATAGAGTTCATAAGGGGCATCTTCTTCCATTTTCTGAATCATCTGTTCACCCGTCCTTTCCATGGGAAAAACAAATAAAACATTGTATCAAACAGGGTAGGTTTTCAGCTCTTTATTACTTAAATCAGCATCAACAAAGAAGGCTCCTCCGGTATATTCGCCGCCGTCCGGCAGCTGTATCAAAAATTTGTAATACATTGTATGCATAATATATTCCCAAAAATCTAATTTTATCTTTTTATGTATTAACTTACTAAAATAATTTATATAAATTTTGTATCTTGATGAAAGGCAGCAACGAAAAATCGAATGTATGGACTTTTGAAATGTCAAAATTGTAAAATATTCTGACAGTGAAAAC
>MWDG01000185.1 GCA_002070455.1 Deltaproteobacteria bacterium ADurb.Bin151 | reverse complement strand
AACGGGAATCCATCTTCTTGTTTCTTCTGAAGCCTCGTACTGACGCCATACCACCATCATTGGTTTCCCGCAAACTCGCTTTTGCCCTTCGCCAGCGAGGTAAGAGGCGATCGTTTTCAGGTAGGCGCCTCCGGGCTCTTTTTTGAACAACCAGTCAAAGGGAACAGAAATAATAAAATTATCGATTTCACCGCTTCGGGCGACAAGTTCCATCACTTCCCCCATCAGCGTCAGGCGAACAAAGGCCACTGCGGCATCGATCGGGTTGCGGATCATCGCGCCCGCAGGCGGAATCAGTTTTCTCAATTCCCGCATGAGGTGCGCTGAAAGGGCCGGAAGCTCCAGGTTTGCCTGTGCACAATTATCCGCAACCGATACGCCTATGCCCCCTCCGAATCCCAAAACGGCTGTTTTCCTGCCGTGCACTCTGCCCAGACGATGAAACGCCTGGGTGACATCCGCCATTTCCTCGAGGGATTCAACCGAAACGGCGCCGCTCTGCCGGAAAAAGGCATTCCAGATCTTTTCCCCGCCGGCCAGGGAACCTGTGTGGGAAGCCACGGCCCTGGCCCCCGATTCCGTCAGGCCGCTCTTATAGATAATCACCGGCTTTTTGCGATTGATCCGGGTCACCAGATCCAGCAGGAGACGTCCATCCTTCACACCTTCCAGATACATTGTGATGATCCGGGTTTCCTCATCATGGGCCAGGTAATCCAGTAGATCCGTGCTATCCACGGTCAGGGCATTGCCGTAACTGATGGACTTACTGAAATATATTTTATACTGATCAGTCAGATAATTTGAAAAATCCTGGGCATTCCCCCCGCTCTGGCTGATCAAAGAAACCGGCCCGTTTTCCGTTGAGGCGTTTTCCCATGTCAGCATCCGCATCCGGGGAATGTAAAAACCCATGCAGTTGGGGCCGATCACCCGCAGCCCCCCCTCCACAGCAATCGTTTCAATTTCCTGCTGGAGCCGGATCCCGTCCTCTTCCCCTGTTTCCTTGAAACCGGAGCTGAAAATGTGGATGTTCCGGTTGCCCGTGGCAACGCATTCCCGCAGGATATCCGGAACCCGGTGTCCGGGAACCGAGATAATGACCAGATCCACAGGCCCGGGCAAAGCAGACAAATTGGGATACGCTTTCACGCCGTCGATTTCCTGAAGCCTTGGATTGACGGGGTACAGCTTTCCCCGGTAACCAAAATTTTTCATGCAGCCGAACATTCCCGAAAACCCGCCTTCAGACGGGCTTGATGCGCCCACCACGGCAACGGATTTTGCATGGGTCATAACATCGAGAGCAGCGCGAATCCCGGCTGACCGTTTTTGAGACAAGCTCTTGCCTGGCTTTTCGACAGCTCTCGGAACCTTGCGTTCATCGAGCACCACCAGGGCATCCACTGCCACTACCTTCCCCTTCGGAGTAACCATCAATGGATTGATATCCACTTCCCTGATATCAGGACGTTCGATTCCCAGCTTCGCCAGACCCAGCAAAACATTGACCAGCTGATCGATGTTTGCCGGTGCCTCACCCCGGAAATCGCCCAGGAGCTTTCGGGACGAAATTTCTTTAATCATGCGCCGGGCCTCTGCCTCATTAATAGGAGCTATCCGGAATACCGTATCGGCCAGCACCTCCGTAAAAATGCCTCCGAGTCCGAACATGACCATCGGGCCAAACTGCGCGTCCCTGAACAGGCCGGCAACGAGCTCCCTCCTTCCATGAATGAATGGGGAAATCAGGCATCCCTCCCAATCATCGCCCGCCAATGCTTTGATGACGCGAAAAGCTTCACGGATTTCGCCTGCGGATTTCAGGTCTGTTTTTACCAGCCCGCGCTCTGTTTTATGAAGGAGATTTGCTCCGTGTCCCTTGGCAACAACCGGGAAACCGATTTTCTGCGCGTAGGCAACTGCTTCCTTTTCATTCACAGCCACCCTGTCTTCAACAACCGGAACACCATATCTGCTTAACAGCTTTCTGGATTCCGACTCGGTCATCGATAACCGCCCTTCTTTTCTCATTCGCATGATCAGCCTGTCTGTGCCCGTCATCTTCTCTTTTTTTCCTCCGCTCTTTTATACCGTCATGGCCTCCGCGATCGGCTTATTTAATAGATTACTATAACTACAACGAGCAAGAACCGTCAACCTGTAAAAGGAAATCTTTTGTAATAATATATTGACTCCCGGGTTTATTCTTCCTATAATTCACAACACTTATTTTGATTATCCTGCTGTAGTTCCTTTCAACCCTGCGGAGTGGGATTTTAAACCCGCGAAAAGGAGGAATTCATGTTTGATTTTTCTCTATCCCCCGCCCTGGCCTGGGCTTTAGTCGGTCTCGTTCTTCTGATTGCAGAACTTGCAACAGTCAGTTTTATCCTGTGTTTTATAGGGATGGGGGCCTTGATTGTTGCCGCAACAACGTGGATTGGACTTACACCTTCATTCAGCAGCCAATTAATCGTATTTTCGGCATCGTCTCTGGCATTGCTTTTCCTGCTGCGCAAAACGGCAAAGAAGCTTTTTGCAGGACATGCCGATGTGCCGCCCGATTATGCGGGGCAAAAGGTGGATGTTGTCAAACCGATCCCCGCCGGTGGTGAAGGAACCGTACGATACCGTGGCTCGGACTGGATCGCATTCAGCGATACCAACCGGACCATCCCCGAAGGGGCAACCGTGCAGATTGAAACAATCGAAGGCATTCGTGTTAAGGTCAAACCTGTCGAATAAAACATAAGGAGGAATCACCATGGAAGTTGTTCTGCTTGTGCTGGCCGCGCTGGCCGTGATTATCATCGCCAAGGGGGTTTGTATTGTTCCGCAACAAAGTGCCTACGTCATTGAACGGCTGGGGAAATTTGACCGGGTGCTCAACGCAGGCATCAGTTACATTATTCCATTCATCGACCGGAAGGCTTACGTGCATACGCTCAAAGAACAGGCCCTGGATATCCCCGAGCAGATTTGCATCACCCGTGACAACGTTCAGGTGGGCGTAGACGGCGTCATTTTCATTCAGGTGTTCGATCCGCAGATGGCTTCCTATGGAATCAGCAACTATGTGTTTGCCATTGTGCAGCTGGCGCAGACCACCATGAGAAGCGAGGTCGGCAAGATCGACCTGGATAAAACCTTCGAAGAACGAACCGCGATAAATGCTGCTATTGTCAGTGCCATCAATGACGCTTCCAGGACCTGGGGGGTTAAA
>MWDG01000184.1 GCA_002070455.1 Deltaproteobacteria bacterium ADurb.Bin151 | reverse complement strand
CCCTCCGCCATCCGTTCTGCATACCTGCTGGGCAGCGTTCGCCTGCTCATTGCAATTTTGAAAGAGGATGAGGAAATCTTCATCAACCCGCGTAAAGCCCTGGCGTGCAGGCACCATATTGCCGGTGATGTTTCGGTCAACCTTCACTGGCAGATCGGTTTTCGCCGTCCCGATGTGACCGAAGATTGGCAAGGTGAAATCACCGAACAGCTGCTGATGGTCAAGGCCAAAACACACGACGATGCCATTACCCTGCAAAGCTACCGTCCCACGATTTATTTTTGTCATGCCGTTTCATTGACGGATTTAAATCCCCTGCTTACGGCCACAGCCTTAAAGAGAGCCCAACAGGCCCTGCTCATGGCCAGAGAGATTGCTGAAAGCGTCAAAAAAGAGGATGTATGTATTTACTCTTTTACCCGCACGTATGGTGAAATGATCCCCGCTGATGAATTTATCGGGCATATCAATAACTGTCTGCAGTTTATTGAACAAACCGCAAAAAATGAGAAAGCAGGACAAAGAGGGAAACAATTGAGCACGTCCGGGAAAAAGGTTGCCCCCGGCTTGATGACGCTGAATTTTTAAAAGCTAACTTTCTACGACCGGTTTTTTATCCTGTCGATATTCACGGCGGCCTGTTTGATCAATTCGGCAATCTCGGCCTGCTGTGAGGCTGACAGGGTCTGCAATTTTCCCATCTTGCCGCTTACGTCATCGAGTTTTGTTTTTAAATCGGCAAACAGCGGCGGCAGGTTCACCCCGGTTGTTGCCGCTGCAGGTACTTTGAATTCTTCAAACTGCCTTCCGGTTTTCAGTTGGATTTCTTCCAGGTATTCCGGGATGGTCACGGTCAGGCCGAATTGATCGCGGATCAGGGAAGCAAGGTGTTCCTGGGCCGAAAGTTCTCCATGAACCAGAAAAACCTGCATGTCTTTAGTTTGAAAATCTTTGAGCCACTCCAGAAGCTGATTTTGTCCTGCGTGGGCGGAAAAACCGTTGATGGTGAACACTTTGGCTGCAACAGCAATGTCTTCGTTGAAAATGCGGATATTTTTTGCGCCATCAACAATCTTTCGGCCCGGGGTACCTTCCGCCTGGAAGCCGACAAAGACCACGCTGGCGCCCGGTCGCCACAGATTGTGCCGTAAATGATGTTTGATGCGTCCCGCGTTGCACATGCCGCTTGCCGAAATCACAATGGCCGGTTCCTGTGTTTCATTGATCCGAATGGAATCTGCGGTGCTTGTGGACATTTTCAGATTGGGCAGGCGCAGGGGGTCTTCGCCTGCTCTCAGTAGGATCTGAGTTTCTCTGTCCAGGTAGGACTTAAAGCGGCGGAAGATCTCCGTGGCTTTGATAGCCAGGGGGCTGTCCAGATAAACCGGCATGTCCTTGGGCAGCTTTCCTTCGCGCATCAGGAGGTGAAGCGAATAGAGAATTTCCTGTGTTCTTTCCACGGCAAAAGCGGGAATGATCACCTTTTCCCCGTTGTTGTAACTGTATCGGACAGCTTCGGCCAGTTCTTCCAGGCTTTCCTGTTCGCCTTTGTGGTTGCGGTTTCCGTAGGTCGATTCCATGAAAAGAAAATCCGCCTGATGCACGGAACTCGGATCTTTCATCAGGAGTTGATTGGGACGGCCGATATCACCGGAGAAAACAAGCTTTACCGTTTCCCCGTTTTCTTCGATGAACAATTCTACGATGGCCGCGCCCAGAATGTGGCCGGCATCCTGAAACCGGATGCTGATGCCGGGAGCCGGACTGAACATTTCATCATATTTGCGTGTTTTCACAAGGGGCATGACGGCTTCGGCGTCTTTTGTCATATAAAGGGGTGCGGCATCTGCTTTCATTCCCGAACGCTGCAGCCTTTTGTTTCTCCCGGTGGCTTCCACCTCCTGGATGTGTGCGCTGTCCAGAAGAAGTATTTTCAGCAGATCTCCTGTTGGTTCAGTGGCATAGATGGGCCCATGAAAACCATTTTGTACCATACGGGGCAGAAGCCCTGAATGATCGATATGGGCGTGTGTTATAATAAAAAATTCAATTTTTTTCGGTTCATAAGGAGTAATTTCCAGATTACGTTTTTCAATCTGGTTTGATCCCTGGTGCATTCCGCAGTCAATGGCAAAACGTGTTTTATCCGTTTCAATAACAAAACAAGAGCCGGTTACGGTTCTGGCAGCTCCGAGAAATTTAATTTTCATGACATGTCCTTAACGGGTAATGGGTAATAGGTAATGGGTGATGGGTAATGAGCTTCAAATGAACTGCAGGCGATAGGCGACGGGCAATGGTGAGCCGGTTATAGCCCATGACCCATAACCTATGACCCATAACCCATAACCCATAACCTATGAGCTACGAGCTACGAGCTACGAGCTATATTTATTCTTTCCCTGCTTTTTTCATTCTTTTCGCTTCTTTTTTTTCTTTGAGCGATTTGGCAGGCTTTTTCTTGCTGTCCTTTTTTATGTCTTTGGATTTTCCCATGATTCTAACCTCCGGTTTATAGAATTATGATGGTAATCATTATCAGAATATTCACAACTTGGCCACATGAAATTTAGCCTGTCAGCTCATAGCTCATAGTTATTTATATGTCTTATAGTCAGTAAACAATGACCAATGAGTTATGCACCATCAACCATCAACTATTAACTATGAGCTATGAGCTATCAGCCATGAGCTATCAGCTACGAGCTAACCCCCTGTATGCCATTTTCAATTGAAGTGTGTTAAAAACAACACAATCAGAGGACTGAAAGTCGGTTTTTGATGTTAATTTTCTTTGCCTTGCCAGGTATCTGTGGTAAAAAATATTACATAAATAATTTTTTTGTATTGGAATAGATAATGAGTGAATGATTATATCGGAAATAAATTCAGCTACATGTGATTAATTAATGGTTCGGTGTTGAGGGGATGAGGGCTTCCTGATGAAAGTTTAACTGCTTTTGTACGACCAGATTTGAATTTTCTTGAGATATGGCATTTGTGTTGCTACGTATAAAAACAAAAAATTTGAAGGTTTATTGTGCTTGTTTTTTTAAGGAAAAATCTTGACAAAAACAATAAACCAATGGTAGAAATTCATCAATATATTTTGCGGTGTGGTTTTTTGTCGCAGATATCGGGTACGTAAAGAACAGATTAGGGGTGGCCTTTTTCAAGAAATGCCCGTTTTAAGAAGAAGGCGGAAAAATTTTTACTCTAGATATTCAGGAGGATAAAATGAAGAGATTTTGGTTAGTTTTGCTGTCACTGGGG
>MWDG01000183.1 GCA_002070455.1 Deltaproteobacteria bacterium ADurb.Bin151 | reverse complement strand
AGGTAAATCATGAAACTTTCCGATTATGTCATGCAGTTTATCGCCCGTCAGGGAATCGAACATATATTCTATCTGCCCGGCGGCGGCGCCATGCACTTGGTTGACTCGCTGGGTAAGCTTAAGGATGTGGAAAGCGTCTGCTGTCTGCACGAACAGGCTGTGGCCATTGCCGCTCAATCGTATGCCATGCATACCAATCATCTGGGCGTAGGTCTGGTAACCACCGGCCCGGGCGGCACCAATGCCATTACGGGTGTTTGCGCCGCCTGGATAGATTCCGTTCCCTGCTTGTTTGTTTCCGGTCAGGTCAAAAGATCGGATATGATGACGGGAAAGAGACTCCGGCAGTTGGGAATCCAGGAAGCGGATATCATTGCCATGGTTCATTCCATTACAAAATACGCGATTACGGTGAAAGAACCGTCGTCGATCAGGTATCATCTGGAAAAAGCTCTTTATCTTGCAAAAAACGGGAGGCCGGGACCCGTATGGCTTGACATACCCTTGGATGTTCAGGGAACCATCATAGACGAAACCGCCCTGGAGGGTTTCAATACCGCGGAGATCAAACAAAAAAAACCGGAAGCTTCTTTCATAAAAAAAGCTGTCGGAAAAATTTTCGGCTACTTGAATAAATCCGAGCGGCCCATAATTATTGCCGGAGACGGAATAAAGATTTCCAAATCGAAAGATTTATTTCTCGAAATAATTAACCATCTGGATGTCCCCGTCGTTCCCACCTGGAAGGCCATGGATATGCTTCATGAAAAACATGGATTATATGCGGGGAGATGTGGAATCCTGGGCGAACGTTCCGCCAATTTCGCGGTGCAAAATTCCGATTTGCTTTTATGCATCGGTTCAAAACTGGATTTTACCCAAACGGGTTTTGACACCAAATCTTTTGCCCGCGCCGCCAAAAAAATTGTCATTGATATTGATAAAAATGAAATTAAGAAACTGGATTTCAAAGTAGATTTAAAAATTATCGCCGATGCCGCAGTAATCCTTAGAGAAATCTCTGATCAGTTGAATAATCTAAAAGTCAAAGACAGAAGTGACTGGAAAAATAAAATTAAACAATGGCGAAAAAAATACCCGATAGTATCGGCAGAATATTACACAAAATCGGGGCTGGTCAATCCGTACATGCTGATAGATGTTTTATCAGGGGAGGCGACGAGCGATGACGTTATTCATCCCTGTTGCGCCGGCACCGCTGCCGAGTATAACTTTCAGGCATTCAAGATTAAAGAAAATCAGAAATTCATCACCAATCATGGCCTCGGCCCCATGGGTTTTGAATTGCCTGCCAGTATCGGCGCGTGTCTTGCCAATCACGGAAAACGAACGATCTGCGTAGCCGGCGACGGCGGTTTCCAATTGAACATTCAGGAATTGGAAACACTGCGCAGGCTTAATTTACCCGTAAAAATATTTATTATGAACAACAACGGTTATTCTTCGATCAGGACGATGCAGGAAACGCATTTTGGCGGACATCATGTCGGCAATGATCCTTCTTCGGGATTGACGTTGCCCGATATCATAAGGGTTGCGGAGGCTTATAGAATAAAGGCCATCCGTATTTATGACGTGAGCGAACTGCAAGCCAAGATCAAAGAGACGCTGGAATTTCCGGGGCCTGTTGTATGTGACGTTATGGTTATCCCCGGCTTTAAAGTTTCACCGAAAGTCGCTGCACAGCGCAGGGAGGACGGAACCATGGTTTCCAAACCACTGGAGGATCAATGGCCGTTTTTAGACAGGAAGGAACTCGCATCCAATATGATGATTCCACTGGTTGGGGAATAACCAAAAGGAATGACAATGAAAGATCTATTTTCGGTCAAAGGCAAGGTCATTATTCTTACGGGTGGCAGCGGTTTTCTCGGCGCTCAATTCAAACGGCATTTGACTTTATGCGGCGCGGAAGTCGTAATACTTGACGTTAAAGCGAAGAATCCCGTTGATATCACCAACCCCGAAGATGTGAAAAAGGCCGTGGATAGAACAGTGATAGCTCATAAGCGCATTGATGGTATGGTTAATGTTGCCGCGATCAATGCCGTTCCGGAAAGCGAAACGTCGAAGAATTTCTGGAAGCCCTATGAAAAGTATCCACTGGAACTCTGGAAAAAGGAACTGGAAGTCAATCTTACCGCTGCCCATATTGTAACGCAGGCCGTAGCGCCTGTAATGATGAAACAAAAAAGCGGCGCTATTGTTTTTCTCGCTTCTGATCTGGCGATCATTGCACCCAACAACAGTATCTATGAGGAAGGAAATTTCAAAGATATTGCATACGTTACATCCAAAACCGGATTGTTGGGATTGATGCGTTCCTGGGCCTCCTATCTCGGCAGATATAATGTCCGGGTGAATGCGGCAGTTCCCGGCGGCATGTTCAACGGTCATCCGGACGGATTTGTAGAAAAGAACAGCGCTTTGAATATGCTCGGACGAATGGCGAAAAAAGATGAGTATAACGGTGTTATCCAGTTTCTCTTATCCGATGCGTCTTCCTACATGACGGGTGCGACACTCGTTGTTGACGGCGGCAGGACGGCCTGGTGATGAAATTTTTGATTTGCGGCATCGGTTCCGCCGGACAGCGCCATTACAAGAATTTAACCTCGCTTGGACATCAACTTGCCCTGTTTCGCACCGGCGGCGGCGCCAACGCTCCTTTCATAGAAAAATTTTTATCTGAAGAATCATCGGCGGGAAGAAATGTAAAATCTTACGGCAATCTTAAGGACGCGATTGAAGATTTCCGACCTGACGCTGTTTTTATCACCAATCCCAATAGCAAACATCTGGAGACAGCGCTGCTTGCGGCAAGATCAGGCTGCAATCTTTTTATTGAAAAACCCCTGTCACACACCCGTGTCGGACTGGAGGAACTACAAGCGCTTGCTGAAGAAAAGAATCTAAAAATCATGATCGGCTACAATCTCCGCCAGCATCCGCTTCTGATAAAAATGAAGACGATGGTTGCCGAAGGTCTGATAGGCCAACCGCTGTGCGCCAATATTGAAATGGGCGAAAATATCGAAGACTGGCATCCCTGGGAGGATTACCGTCAGACCTACGCCGCTTATAAAGACGGCGGAGGCGGTGCAGTGTTGTGCTTCAGCCACGACATCGATTATATGTACTGGTTTTTCGGCATGCCGGAGATAATTCATGCGGTTGGCGGCAAGATAACCCCTCTGGAAGGCAATGCCGAGGATATGGTAAAGGCATTGCTGGAATATAAAAACGGGTTCATTGTTTCCCTGCATCTTGACTACTGGCAGAGACC
>MWDG01000182.1 GCA_002070455.1 Deltaproteobacteria bacterium ADurb.Bin151 | reverse complement strand
GGAGGGTCTCGTTTGGAATGCACAGGCTGCCGGGCAACCCTTCTCCGCACCCTAAAGGGTACAAGGCTACATCGCATGGGGGGCCCTTCGGTAGGGCTTGGAGAATGCACTAGTGTTTACGGTGCCAGTCTATTCTGGGGGGCATTGTGGAATTTGGATGTGGGGATGAGTGTTTATGATATACTAAAAGTACCGGAAAAAATCAAACAGCCTTACCGGAAAAAATCGTGAAAATTACCGGTAAAAATCATGGCGGAAACGAACCGGATATGTCACCCTGTTTGACAACGAACAGGGAGAAAGGAGATGGTGAGTATGCCGCAGATCGAGGCAATCCAGGAATACCGGAACGCCGGTATGACACTGGTGGAGATTGCACAGAAACTGAAAATCAGCGAGAAGACAATCAGGAAGTATATCAGGATGGAAAAAAACGCCGCTGGGGAAATCCAGAAGCAGCCTGTAGAGTCCAAACTGGACCGCTGGAAAGCAAAGATCGACGCATGGATGGAGGAAGACCGCCGGATGCGGTTCAAGCAGCGTCATACCGCCAAACGGATTCATGAACGGCTCCGTGAAGAGTATGGACAGGAGTACAACGCCTCTTATCCTTTAGTCCAACGCTATGTCAAAAAGAAACGGGAGGAAGTCATCCGGGATGCTGGATCGCTTGAACTGGTCTGGCACCCAGGCGAAGCCCAGGCAGATTTCGGTGAAGCGGATTTTATCGAGAACGGAATGAAGAAGACGCTCAAGTATCTCTGCGTGACCTTTCCCCATAGTAATGCCGGATATGTCCAGGTTTTCCGTGGAGAGACAGCGGAATGCGTCGCACAAGGCCTGCGTGACATATTCCACCGGATCGGCGGCGTGCCAATCCGAATCGTTTTCGACAATGCCACTGGTGTTGGTCGCAGATTCCGGGACAAAGTTCGTTTTGCGGACTTTTTCTTACGGTTTAAAATCCACTATGGTTTCTCGGCCAGCTTCTGCAACCCGGAATCCGGCAATGAGAAAGGCAACGTGGAGAACAAGGTCGGGTACATTCGCAGGAATCTTTTTGTTCCAATGCCAGCATTCGAAGACCTGGAGGAATTCAACCGTGAACTCCTGTCCTTCAGCGAGAAAGATTGGAACCGGCCGCATTACAAGCTTGAGAAGACCATAGCGGAGTTGTTCGAGGAAGAAAAGCGGAAACTGGCGGATCTTCCGGAATACAATTTCAGCGTGGAAAGGCTTGAACGAGTCCGGACGGACGGATATGGCAAGTTCTGCCTGGACGGACGCCATTATTATTCCAGCAATCCAGACCTGGCACATAGCGATGTGGTTGTTGGCATCGGGGCCCATACAGTCCGGGTATACGACCAGAAGGGCGGCTTGTTAAGCGAACACCGGAGGTCATTCGGTGAAAGGCGTACGGATCAGACGGATTATCGGACAACGATCGAAAAGATCATACACAAGCCTGCCGCGTGGAAGAACAGCCAGCTCCGGGAGAATTTCCCGGAAGAGCTGAAGACTATTGTGGACCGGATGACAAAGGAGGATTTACGCGATACGTTGCGGGCATTGGGCCGGGCTAACGAAAACTACAGCTTAGAAACCGCGATGCGATCCTTGATGGAAGCGGTCAGACGGGGCAGCGTAAAGACGGATAATGTTCTGGCAATCTGCGCACGAATCGAGCTGAATGGTTTGGATGCAATCCCGGATGCGGGGCCGGACTTGAGCCGGTATGACCGCGCCTTTATCGGCGAAGGGGGCGGCCAGTGCAAAGGATAAGAAGGTCCCGGGTAGAGATGCGAAATGAGATATCCGGTTTCTGTAAAAGGTTGGCCTTTAGCCAAACATCGGTAGAAATCTGTGCGAACGAGGCTACGGTTGTTGAGGAACAGTTCCTGCATCAGGTATTCAGAAGGGAGCTTGAACATCGGAATTCCGCCAGGAAACGCCGTCTGCTGAAGGATGCGTCATTTCCGGTGTATAAGACGCTGGAAGGATATGAGAACAGAAGCATCCGGATGCCGTCGAATCTGAAAATGGATGATCTGGTAAGACTGGAGTTCATTCGCAAACGAAACAACCTGGTAATGTTTGGACCGGTAGGCACTGGAAAAACCCATCTGGCAATAGCGCTGGGTGTGGCAGCATGCGCAACTGGAATGATCGTCAGGTACTTCACGGCAGCTGAACTGGTAGTACGATTATCTGAAGCGCATCGAGCGGGAACGCTTGAGAAAGTCCTAAAAGGAATTCTTAAGGCGGAAGTGCTGGTCATTGATGAATGGGGATATGTCCCGATTGATAAGGAGGGCGCACGCCTTCTGTTCCGGGTCATTTCGGATAGCTATGAGCGGAGGAGCCTGATTATTACGACGAACCTCGAGTTTTCCAAGTGGGGGAACATATTCACGGATGACCAGATGGCGGCCGCAATGATTGACCGGCTGGCGCATCATGGTTACCTGCTGGTGTTTGAAGGCGATAGTTTCAGGATGAAAAACGCATTAATGAGACAAAAAACGCTGTGATTTTTACCGGTTAGAAAACCGGTAATTTTGGACGATTTTTTCCGGTACTTTTGCTTGACGAAATACATTTAAGTCGGTTCCGGGAGTTGTAATGTTAAAGCTGGTGGTCTCCGTAGTCCTATGACCGTTTCCGTTAGTGCTTTAACTCTTTCTCCAAAAACTTCAATATTTTCACCGGAAACATCAGTGCTGAAGATACCTGTCAGTGTTATTACTTCATCACTTGTTTCCAGTAAAGCCACGGTGTATCCGTTTTCATTATTTCTAAAAATAGTTTCAACAATTGTGCCTTTAAGACTTTCCATTTAATGCTCCTTTACACCCTATACTTGAATGTCCCAGATAGTCATAGCAAAATTATACCACAAATATACCCTTATGGTAGATATCATTTATTTGGAATATTACAAATTTCTCTTTAAAATAAAGAAAAACTGTGGTAAACTGAATTTCAGTTTGATACTTAATTGTACGGGGGCATTTCGGAATGTCCCCAATGATAATAAGAAAGGGAGAAACATGTCTAAGGAGAATTTTATTAAAGGCGCTGCTATACTAAGCGTGTCGGGATTATTTGTAAAAATATTGGGAGCAATATACAGAATACCTCTGACAAATTTAATAGGTACCGAGGGGATAGGCTACTATCAGCCTGCCTATAATATATATAATCTTTTGCTTGTAGTGTCCCTGTCAGGATTTCCCACAGCTATTGCCAAGATGGTTTCCGAAAGAAGAGCTTTAAACAATTGTCAGGGAGCATATCAGGTTTACAAAACAGCAGGCTGGGGTCTA
>MWDG01000181.1 GCA_002070455.1 Deltaproteobacteria bacterium ADurb.Bin151 | reverse complement strand
GCGGCGTCGGCCATCTCCGGAAGTCTGCCCGATTGTGCCACATGGACACCCGGAAACAGGGAAGACATCATGGCCAAGGCTCTGTCCGATGAAGTTCGCCTCACAAGTGCTCCGAATGAGGATGTGCGCTCACTGAGATCACTGCTCCTTTTCGGTATCAAGGGCATCGCGGCGTATGCGGAACATGCCGCCGTATTGGGGTTTGAGAAAGACGATGTTTACAGGTTCATCCTCGAAGCCATGGCTTCTACGACAAAGGATCTTTCCGTGGAAGACATGATCGGCCTGGTGATGAAAGCGGGTGAAACAGCCGTGAACACCATGGCGCTTCTGGATGAGGCCAATACAAAAACCTATGGCCACCCCGAAATTACGGATGTCAACCTGGGCGTACGCAGCAATCTCGGAATTCTAATTTCCGGGCACGATCTGAAAGACATGGACGAGTTGCTCAAGCAAACGGAAGGAAGCGGTGTGGATGTATACACGCATGGTGAAATGCTGCCCGCCAACTATTACCCGGCGTTTAAGAAATACAGTCATTTCGTGGGCAATTATGGTTCGTCGTGGTGGCACCAGAATGAGGATTTTGAAACATTTAACGGCCCCGTTCTTCTGACCACCAACTGCCTGATTCCCGTCAAGAAGGAAAATACTTATCTGCCCCGACTGTTTACGACCAGTGTTGTCAATTATCCCGGGGCCAGGCATATTGCAGACAGACCCGCCGGTGGAACCAAGGATTTTTCAGAGATGATTGCCCTGGCCAAAACCTGCAAGCCCCCGCAGCAGATCGAGACCGGCAAAATTACAGGCGGCTTTGCCCACAGCCAGGTTCTTGCCCTGGCGGACAAGGTCATCGACGCCGTCAAGTCCGGAGCCATTAAACGGTTTGTCGTGATGGCCGGGTGTGATGGACGGCATAAAACCCGCGGTTATTTCACCGAAGTTGCAGAAGCGCTGCCGAAGGATACGGTGATTCTTACGGCCGGGTGCGCGAAATATCGCTACAACAAACTTGCCATGGGCGACATCGGCGGCATTCCCCGTGTTCTGGATGCGGGCCAGTGCAATGATTCCTATTCGCTGGCGGTGATTGCCCTGAAGCTAAAAGAAGTTTTCGGTTTAAAAGACATCAATGAACTGCCGATTTCCTATGATATCGCCTGGTATG
This sequence comes from Deltaproteobacteria bacterium ADurb.Bin151, assembly GCA_002070455.1. Lineage (GTDB taxonomy): Bacteria > Desulfobacterota > Syntrophia > Syntrophales > Smithellaceae > UBA8904. Next base: position 2,190 of record MWDG01000181.1, on the reverse strand, counting down.
AGCAAAAGGCGGTAGCCGTGCTGCTGGCCCTGCTTTATCTGGGGGTGAAAGGCATTCGTCTGGGGCCGACGCTGCCCGCGTTTCTGTCGCCGGCTGTGGCCAAGGTTCTGGTGGAGAAGTTCGACATCAAACCGATCGATACAGTAAACGATGACGTTGCTGCAATGATGAAAGGTCAATAGGTAACCCAAACCTGCGTTTTTCTGTGGGGAGGCCGCAGGTCTTCCCCACAGAAAAACGATCCGTTATTCCGTGGTTCAAATGCCGCAATCACCTTCGTTTATCATGAATCAAATCAACGTTATTAACAATCATATTGACTAAATATCCATTTTTCAATATGGTTTCCCGAAGATGTTTCATGTCTTATCAGATAGGTGATGGAGTTCACCTGAATGAACCGCATTGATTGCTGATGACTCCTGCAGAAAATAACCTGTGGGAGTTTTTTTATTGTGAACAATATTTCAAGCAGAATGTCTGTCCGGGAGATCTCTGATTTTTTAAAAATTATCGGGGAAGCCTGTGAACGATTTCAGATGATTTCCCTGAATCGTCAGCTGGACGCTGCACGGGATATGCTTTCTGAAAACCCGCCCATCGATGTTGCCGTTCTCGGACAGTTCAAAGCCGGTAAAAGTTCCTTTCTCAACAGTCTCATGGGACAGCAGGTCCTGCCGGTCGGAGCTGTTCCGGTGACCACTGCCATTACGCGTCTGCAGTTTGGAACAAAAGAACGTGTGCTGGTCAGGCTTTTCAACGGACGCACCACGGAAGTTCCCCTGTCCGATATTGCCGATTTTACATCGGAGGCTAAAAATCCCGGCAACCAGAAAAATGTTGCAATTGTGGATATTGAACTGCCGGCTTTAGGGAAATACTCCGGATTGCGCCTCGTGGACACGCCCGGATTGGGCAGTGTTTACAAATATCACCAGTCTGCATCGGAGAACTGGCTACCCTCGGTAGGCACCGCTCTTCTGGCCGTCAGTTCAGATCGTCCCCTGTCTGAACATGACCTGGAATTGATTCGTGAACTGACCGGCCATACACCGAATATTATCCTCTTACTGACGAAATCGGATCTGCTTTCCCCCGAGCAGCAGCAGGAAGTCATCTTGTTTTTTCAGCAGACCCTTGAGCGTGAGTTGCACAGGACACTTCCTGTCTACCTTTATTCAACAAAAAATTCGACCGAAGACCTGAAACAACGCATTGAAAAGGACATTTTTCAGAAAATTTGTGCCAACCGGGATGACGAATTTTTAAGAATTTTGCGCTATAAAACCCTTTCTCTGTCACAGGCGACCCTGAACTATCTGAGAATAGCACTTCGCTCATCGATGCAGGCTGACCTGAACCGGGACAGCCTGCGTTATCAGATCTTCAATGAGCGGGTTAACGAAGAACTGATGGAAGAAGAACTGGGAATTATTTCCCGGGAGCATCAGCGTCAAACCCGTTCCATGATTGAATCTTATCTGTCACCATTTTTATCGCCGCTTATAAAGAAAGTTGAAGCCAGGCTGGAAAAAGATATGCCGTTATGGAAAGGCAATCTCTGGAATCTTTCGCGGCGTTATGAGGCATGGGTGTCTGAAACAATGTCTGAAGAGATGCGAGGAATTTCCAAAAGCGAAAACTTAAATTTTCTGGGCACTCAGAAAAAAGCCCACGCGAGCTTTTCAAGATCGCTGGAGGCGTTTCGCAAGTTTCTTGGCGACAATATTGAAAATGTGCTGGGGGTGAAAATGGCCGGGGTTGATTGGAAAATCGATGTGGTTGAACCCGACCATCCGGACATCGCCTTTACCAAGTCATTTGACATCCATTTGGATCTGCTGTGGTTTCTTATTCCCATGTTTTTGTTTCGGCGGATATTCGAAAGGCATTTCATGAAAGGCATACCGAAGGAAGTGGAAATCAATCTGTCGCGTTTGGCGTACCAGTGGGAAAAAAGTGTGAATCATGCCATCGATGTGATGCGTAATCAGGCAGTCAGATACATCCATGAAGAACTCACAACGATAGAAGCCCTTCTTACCGGAAACCTTGGACAGACAGATGATATCAAGCAATTCATTGCGCAAATAGAGAGTCTGTCTGAAAATTTATCAAGAGAGTAAGAATTTTGTTAACTATAAACGAAATAATTTAAGGTTTTCGCCGGATACCGGTAAAGGGCTTTAG
>MWDG01000180.1 GCA_002070455.1 Deltaproteobacteria bacterium ADurb.Bin151 | reverse complement strand
CCCAGCGCCAGCAGGTCTTCAATGTCAGCGAGATATTTTGTGCGGACAATCACATGCAGGTTCGGATTGAGCGCCTTGGCGTTGGACAGGCAGGTTTTGGTGAGAAAACGGTCGGAAATGGCGATCACCATGACGCGCGCCGCTTCCACGTTCGCGCGGCGCAGGATTTGCACGCTGGCCGAATCTCCCCAGATCGTGTTTTTATCCCCCTTCTTTTTGGCCTTTCTGATTTTCTGGAAATTAAGATCGATGACGGCGTAGTCAATCGCGGTATCCTTTAGGACCCGGACCAGATTTTTCCCGTTGAGGCCCATGCCGCAGATGATGACGTGATTTTTTGCACTGATGCGATGGCTTGACGCGGAATCATCGGTCACCTTGTACAGCTGATTCCGGGTCAGCATATAATAAACCGCTGAAACCAGCAGGGGCGTCAGGATGAAAGTCAGGACCGACGCGCCGATGAATGTCTGATAGATCTGATCGGAAATGATATTGTTTTTGAAACCCTGGGACGCCAGGACAAAGGAGAATTCGCCGATCTGCGACAGCAAAATGCCGGACAGCAGCATCACGCGCAGCGGATAGCCGAGCAGCCGGACCAGACCGAACACGACGGTCGCTTTGATCAGAATGATGAAAAAGGAAATCAGAATGATGTAGACTGCGTTTTCCTGCAGAAAATCCAGGTTGAGAATCATGCCGAACGAAACGAAAAATACGGACAGGAAGACATCCCGGATCGGGTTGATGTCGCTGAGGATCTGATGCGTGAATTCCGTGTCGGAAAGGGCGAGCCCGGCAAGGAACGCGCCGATGGCCAGCGATAGGCCCAGAGACTCCGTGATCCAGGCGATACCCATCGCGATGACCACGGAGGCGATGACCAGCACGTCGCGCATTTTCATGTTGACCAGTTTCTCCAGAATAAAAGGGACAATGTAGCGCGCCGCAATCAGGAGGCAGACGATGATCAGAATGGATTTGGCCAGCTTCCAGAGGATCGTCAGGGTATCGGGTCCGCTGTTTCCGGCCAGAAACGGAATCAGCAGCATCATCGGCACAACCATCATATCCTGAAAAAGAATGACGCCGATGGAAATTCTTCCCTGAGGAGAATTTTCGTCGCTACGGTCTTTCAGAATCTTCAGGATCAGGGCCGACGAGCTGTGAACCAGGATAAAGCCGATAAAAATGGATTGGCCAACACTCAGCTGCAGGGTCAGGCCGATCGCCATGCCCACAATAAAAGTGCACAGGATCTGCAGGCCACCCGTCAGGAGAATTTCCATGAGGTGTTTCAGAAAACGGTTCAGCTGAATTTCGATGCCGATGGTGAAAAGCAGAAAGGCAACACCGATATCGGCCATCAGCTGGATGCCGGCAACGTCGTCAATCAGTTTCAGACCGAACGGTCCGATGAGAATGCCGGTGATCAAAAACCCGATGATGGAGGGCAGCTTCATTTTATTGAAGATGTATATGACAGGGATGGAGAAACCGAGAATGATGATCAGCTGGTGAAAAAATTTCAGTCCATCCATAGGAATTTCCGATCGTTAAGGCTGTTTTTGCGTGACGGTCATGCGCATTTTGCCCCTTTTGGGGAGTTTAAGCATCTCTTTTCATATATTTACCATTGATTGGAAAATTTTCCAATCAAACATATTGATGAATAATTTTGATTGACAAAACCCACGTGAAAAATTAATATGCAACCAAATCCTTTATTTAACGGTGTTTTGCAGATGAAGATAATTGTTCCCGTGGAAATAATAATTACCGGCATCATTATTTGCTTCCCCTCAGGAGGCCCGGCAGTGGAGTAGCTGTATATTCCCATAAAAAAACCAAACCGCTGCCAGGGAAACCGGGCAGCGGTTTTTTTATGAAAGAGAGGCATAAATGACGAAAAACCAGATTTTCATTTACGACACAACCCTGCGCGACGGCTCACAGGGCGAACAGGTCACCTTTTCCGCAGAGGAAAAACTGCGCATCGCCAGGCGGCTGGACGATGTTCACTTCCATTATATTGAAGGCGGGTGGCCCGGGTCCAATCCAAAAGACATGCGTTTTTTTGAAATGGCAAAAGAGGTGAAGTTCAAAAATGCGAAGTTGACCGCCTTTGGCTCCACGCGCAAGCCGCATATTCGTCCGGAAAACTGCCCCAATCTCAAGGCGCTGATCAAAGCGGAAACGCCCGCCGTGGCCATCTTTGGTAAAACCTGGGACCTGCATGTCACGGAAATTTTAAAAGTCAGCCTGGATGAGAATCTGGCTATGATCAGCGACTCGATTTCCTATTTAAAATCCACAGGCAAGGAAGTGCTGTTTGACGCGGAGCATTTTTTTGACGGGTACAAGCATAATCCCCGCTACGCCCTGCGGGTCGTCAAGACCGCTCTGAAGGCGGGCGTGGACAGGATCGTATACTGCGACACGAACGGCGGAACCATGCCTTATGAAATTACTGAAATCGTCAAAAAGATTTCCAAATCTATTCCAGTTGAGAAGGCGGGGATTCATGTTCATAACGACTGCGGCCTTGCCGTCGCCAATTCCATCGCCGCTGTACGTGAAGGGATCCGGATGGTGCAGGGAACGGTCAACGGCTATGGCGAGCGTTGCGGGAATGCGGACTTGATATCCCTGATCGGTAACCTGCAGATCAAGATGAAAATGAATTGTCTGCCGGCCCAATCCATTCGGCAGCTTACAAATCTTTCCCTTTTTATCAGCGACGTCGCCAATATTCCGCCGTTGATGTCACGTCCGTTTGTCGGACGCAGCGCGTTTGCGCACAAGGGAGGGGTTCATGTCAGCGCCGTGGCAAAAAATTCACTGGCTTACGAACACATGGAGCCTGAACTGGTCGGCAACAGCAGGCGCGTGCTGGTTTCCGATATGGCGGGCAAAAGCAATATTTCCTATAAAGCGAAGGTTCTGGGCATTGACCTGGACAAGAAAAATGCCCTGGATAAAGTTGTTCACGAGGTCAAGCTGATGGAAGATAAAGGATTTCAGTTTGACGCGGCTGACGGATCGCTGTCCGTTCTGATGAAAAAAGCCATTGGTGAGTTTGTAGAGCCTTTTCACCTGGAATGTTTCAGCGTGGTCACCTCGCGCACTCTGGAAAACCCCTGCCTTTCTCAGGCCACCATCAAGATTTCGGTGGAAGGAGAGGAGGAGTTGACGGCCGCGGAAGGCAATGGCCCGGTGAACGCACTCGACCATGCCCTGCGCAAGGCGCTGACGAAATTCTATCCGCAAATCAAGGAAATGCACCTGGTTGATTTTAAAGTTCGCACGCTGGAAGGTTCGGAGGGTACGGCGGCGGGTGTCCGGGTTTTACTGGATTCCACGGACGGTTCTGA
>MWDG01000179.1 GCA_002070455.1 Deltaproteobacteria bacterium ADurb.Bin151 | reverse complement strand
GCATCAGCGGCCAGGTCAACATCCTGATTGTTATTGAAGAAACCAAAACTGAATCGAATCGTCCCCTGGGGGAAGGTGTTGATAGAGCGGTGGGCAGCCGGGGCACAATGAAGTCCGGGACGGCATAAAATGCCCCACGTACCTTCCATATAGGATGCGGCATCGGAAGGAACAACGTCCTTCACATTAAAAGAAACTACGGCCGTTCGTTCAGACGCGTCGCGTGGCCCGTGGATGGTCACATCATTCCCGCATTCCCTTAATTGATCAAGAAAACGGGATACCAGCTTTTGTTCCTTGGCTCGAATCGCTTCAGGCGTATGCTCCAGAACAAAATGGATTCCTGCTTTAAGCCCGGCATAACCAATTGTATTTGGCGTTCCGCTCTCATACTTATCCGGCATGAAATCCGGCTGCTCTTCGAATTCCGATCGGCTGCCTGTACCGCCCATCATCATCGGCCGGATCCTTTTTTCGACGCCCTTACGAATATAGAGCCCGCCTGTACCCTGCGGACCGTATAAAGATTTATGACCGGTGACGGCCAAAAGATCAATTGACATTTCCTCCACATTGATCGGCAGGACACCTGCGGTCTGCGCAGCATCAACACAAAACAGGGTATCGCTTTTTTCCTTAATCACGGCACCCACGGCCTCAATCGGCATGATCGCTCCCGTTACATTGGACGCATGCGTTAAGATAACCATTTTTGTGTTTTTCCGGAAAGCTTTCCTGATGTCGTCAGGATCCAGAGCCGCTGTGGGCGAACATGGAACCACCGTCAAATCAACGCCGATCTTTTCAAAAAAACGTAAAGGCCGCATTACGGAATTATGTTCCATCGAACTTGTGATCACATGATCACCTGCTTGCAAGGCTCCCTGAATAGCAATGTTAAGCGCTTCCGTGGAGTTCTTCGTCAAAATAATCCGCAACGGATCATCAACATAAAACAGTTTCGCCAGCGCTTCGCGCGTTTCAAAAATGACACGTGCGGATTCCACGGATCGTCCGTGCCCCGATCTTCCGGGGTTGGCACCAATATCTCGCTGAAAAGCAATCATCTCCGCAGCAACACTTTCCGGTTTGGGAAACGATGTTGCGGCGTTATCCAGATAAATGAAATCCATGAACAATTTCCTGTTCAATTAAATCTATCAACTGCATGAACACACGGTCATACTTCGCAATATCTACAGTATGTTCAGAAAATAAGCCAATGTCAATCACACCTTTGTTAGAATAATAATTCTATCCGTTTTATCCCGGCTGATTACTCATTTTTAAATCATGACTCGCTGCCAAACGCAATACGTTTTCACAAGCCATTTCATGATCAACCAGAATTTTCAGATCGGTATTGCCGTTTGGCATTTCCTTGTCAATCAGCTCAACAGGCTGCGGACATCCCGGGCCTTAAATCATCAAACGGACCGAAAAGAAGAAAGTCTCCTTCCGGCGCGTGGTATTCTATCGCCACCAGCAGGCAGACACCGTTTTCCAGAATGCCTTCGGGAATTCCCCTGGGTGCATCCGTATTCCTGTCAGCGGTATAGGCAATGCCGTAATGACAGCAGCCGCGCGCTTCACGGAGGATGTCAGCAGGCTCCAGCGTGCTGCACAGCGAATAGTATGGTATAGACATACAGGTCGAAAATAGTGATTTCATTGCTATGTGCGGAGCTTTGCCGAACCGTTTCTTGACCTTTGCATGCGCCTTCTTTCGTGTCGTCGAAACGGCGGCTACAATACACCAATGGCAAAGCGAAGGCAAATTCCTAAAAGGCATAGTGCCGCCCTAAAAATAACTTTATTTCATGATGTTTTATGTGGCTTTTTGGTGTAATCTCATTGAAAATAATGTGTGTCGTTTTATAATACGGAAACGAAATGTATTCGATGTTCGTTTTTCGTATGAAAGTTTCAAAGAAAGGTTCAAAAAGCATGAAAGAAGAAAAATCGCTGCGATTGACTGAAACCGTGCAAGGCGCGGGTTGAGCCTGCAAAATCGGTCCGGGCGACCTATCCGATATTTTGTGTGATTTGCCGCTGATTTCCGATCCGAATCTTTTGACCGGGTACGAACATGCGGAAGACGCGGGAGTGTATAAACTTTCCGACGATCTCGCACTGGTGCAGACGCTCGATTTTTTTACACCGATCGTGGACGATCCTTATATGTTCGGTCAGATCGCCGCAACCAATAGCATCAATGATGTTTACGCGATGGGCGGGCGGCCTGTGACGGCGATGAACATTGTCTGTTTTCCGATCAAAACCATGGACAAAAGCATCCTACGGGACGTGCTGCGGGGCGGCCTGGATAAGATGCGGGAGGCGGGAGTGCTTCTGGTCGGCGGCCACAGCGTGGAAGACAAAGAGCTAAAGTACGGTCTTTCCGTCTCCGGTCTGATTCATCCGGCAAAAATTCTGTTTAACCGGGGCGCAAAGCCCGGCGACCGGGTGATTCTGACCAAACCGCTGGGCACGGGCATTGTGAGCACCGCCATCAAGGCCGGGGCCGCCGGACCGGACATGATCCACCGGACAACAGAGTGCATGGCAACGCTCAACAAAAAGGCTTCGGATTTGATGATAGCCGCAGGCGGGATACACTCCTGCACGGATATTACCGGATTCGGCTTTTTCGGCCATGCCTGTGAGTCCATCGAAGATTCCGGCGTGGGGCTGGAAATTTTTTCTTCGGTTCTGCCCTTGCTCGACGGCGTGCAGGATCTGGTGGAAATGGGCATGATTCCCGGTGGTCTTTACCGCAACCGGAATTTCCGCCAGGCGCTTATTGAAAAGAAGCCGTCGTGCCCGGACTGGATTTACGACGTATGTTTCGATCCGCAAACCGCGGGCGGCCTGTTTTTCAGCCTTCCGGCCGACCGGGCCGATGCGTTGGTTGAGAAGATGCGGGCCCAGGGTATTGAAGAAGCGGCCGTTGTGGGCGAGGTTGTGACTGATCATCCCGGCAAAATCGTCATTTCGTAACGCTTCCTGCATTGGGTTTTCGGCGGCTCTGAAGAGCCGCCGGAATTTTGCTGCAAGTAATGCCTGTATCTCGGTCAAAAAACAAATCATCCCTGCGTAAAGCGAAGAATGTTTCTCTTAAGACTTTGTTGCGGTAACGATGATATCTGATCCCTCTTGCCGCACCTGAGTCTTGAATCCCCTTTTACGGGAAATGCGCTGAACATTTTCACAGGATACTTCATTATCCACCAGAATCTCGATATCGGCACTGCCTTCCGCGATGGCTCGGTCAGTCAAGACTACCGGCTGCGGACAGGACAACCCCCGGGCATCTACTTTTTTGGTACTCATAATTTATTCTCCTTCCAGAACATTAAGCGGAAATTTTGTCGCGTTGCGTAA
>MWDG01000178.1 GCA_002070455.1 Deltaproteobacteria bacterium ADurb.Bin151 | reverse complement strand
GGCGGCCCTATCTTCCGCCCTGAAAACGATGGGGGATCTTACCACCTGTCAGAAAATAAACGATGCAGCCTGGAAACGCCCCGACATGAAATCCATCAGCCGGGGCATCCTCGCGTGTGCATGCGGCAACCTGATGTCGGGACTGACAGGCGCCCTTGGTCAGTCACCATCATCCAGCAATATCGGCCTTTCCATTGCCACGGGGGCCACGAGCCGGACCATCGCCTATGCAACGGGATGCATCCTGATTACCCTTGCCTTCATGCCCAAGATTGCGGCCATTTTCGTCATCATGCCGACACCGGTCATGGGCGCCAGCCTGATCTTCGCCGTCAGTTTCATGGTGCTTGCCGGCATTCAGATCATGCTTTCGCGCATGATCGACTCCAGAAAAACCTTCGTCATCGGCATGTCCATCATCTTCGGGCTGAGCGTGGACCTGATCCCGGGAATCTTCAACGGACTACCCGGTGCGATCAAACCGTTCTTTCAGTCTTCCCTCTCCGTGGCTACGCTGTCCGCAATCATTCTGAACATGTTCATGAGAATCGGTATCGCTAAAACCGCTTATCTTGAGCTTGTTCCCGGTCTGGACTCATCGGAAAAGATATTTGCCTTCATGCATAAGCAGGGCGGCCTGTGGGGAGCCATGCCCGACGTGATTGACCGCGCCGCCGCCGCCATTAACGAAACATTCGAGGCGGCCGAAGCAAAGTCGGCTACCGAGGCTCCACTGCACGTTGCCGTTTCGTTCGACGAATTCAACCTGGATGTTGAGATAACCTACCTGGGGATGCGGATGGTCATTCCGGACGTCAAACCCTCGGAAGAAGAAATCATGATCTCTCCCGAAGGCCTTGCTAAACTTTCGCTGTTTCTGATTCATGAAAACGCCGACAGGGTGGAATCACATACGAAGAATGGACAATGCCGTATCCTGCTGCACTATAATCACTAACGTTTTAATTATTGGGCAGACTCCGACCAGCAATCACTCCATGCTGAAGAGGAAGCCCCCTCCGATTTGCACATGGCATTGCAGTTTGCAAATTCTGCGGCACAAAGTCTGTTGTCCGCCGTATAATTGTAACAGGGCTGCTGTTTGGCAGTGCAGCAACTGTAGCATTTATTGATTCGTGCCAGACGTTCTTTTTCCAATGCTGCGGCAGACTTGTCGTTTTTCGTAACCGCCTTCTCTTCCTCTGCACCCCCTTTGCTAGCGGATTCTTCAAAACTCTCCCGCAGATCACATTTCATGCCATCCCGGGGCGAGGAAGTGATGAAAAGATTACCATGACGGTCTGTGCACTTATAGATCTCTCCTGCCTGACCCAAGGTTATAAAAGCAAAAATAATACTCAAAGTGATAAATAAGAACTTTCTCATTTGCCCCTCCTTCTTTGAATCAATCATGTATTTTAATTATATCATTTTCACGTTGATTAATACAGTTCAGTTGTCAGAATTATAGTTATTCAAACGCGACTCCTGTCACCCACATCAGTTCGCACGAGTTGGCTCCGCTGTCCTCCCGGGTGAGTGATGAACGCCAGCTCCCGCCTCCGGAGTCCCTGGCACTGATCAGATAACCCTCAAGCCTGACAATCTCACCTTTGCGCACTTTGAACAACTTCGATTCGATATTGTCATCCGCCGGGACAAGATGCGTGTTGGCTGAATTACGCACAATGAGGACGGGATCGATCGGAGGAGCGTCCTTCCAGCGATAATGATACCAGCGATTGCTTTGAGTGATGTTGAGTTGCCCGGTGATGGCATTGTCCGACATCGGCCCCCAGCCCAGTGCAAAATCCACCGGACAGAGTTGGGCCCAGCGTCCGCTCCGGTAGCGTTCGATAGACAGCACCTTGGCGCGGATCCTGTAGCTTGCAAGAGGTTGAATTTCAAAGCCCAGCTTATGCATCACTGTCGCATCGGTGCTTTCCTGTATGGGCTGTTCGGCCACGGGGCCGATCCTTTCCATCCGTTTCTGCTGCTGCCTATTATACGTACAATAACCGATGGAAACAAGCAGCAGCCCAATGATTATGATCATCGACACCGGGAGCTTTGCTTTTCTGGCAGATATTGCTGAAGTGCCCGTCCTGTATTTTGACGGCTCGAAGTCTTCCGGCGTCAGTTTCGCAAAAATGACGCCACAGTGAACGCACTCAGAATTTTCGTTCGTCTGTTCAGTGCCGCATTTTGGACAAATCATTTTTCAATCTCCAGTCTTGACGGGCTGTTGCCCAAATACCTTTTTCGCTTACCTGAGAGTGTTTTGCATAAATCTAAGGCTCACTTCAGGCAATGACAAAACTCGCTTTCAGCTCAAACAGTTGTCACTGCTGATCTTTCGTTTCGCCAAGATTTATTGAACAAAACACTCTCAATGGCCAATCAAAAAGATATTGTTTGGGCAACAACCCGTTTAGTTATGACAAAGATCATTGACCCCTTCATTCCAGATGGTCATCATTTTTTCTCCCACTTCACGAAATTCGGGATGATGCGTTATATAGTCTGGTATTTTTGCCCGCGTTTCCGTTACGGCATCGGCCATACGTTTGAAGATAGACGTTATCTTTGCTTTGGGCAGCGAAAGATGCGCCACGGCAAACTGCTCCAGCATTTTTCGGGTCCACCACTTTTTCGTACCGGCAAGTGTAAGCGCCGGAACGTCATTTTTGATATAAACAGTCGTGGTCACCACGTCATACACAGGTGCAAGCCAAACAGCAGATTGAGGTGTGTTATATAGAACTCCAAAATTTTTCAGATGCGCATCACCATTCCTCACCATGACCGACAAAACCAGCGTTGCAAAGAACTGTTCCCGGGCATCCATCAGACGATCACCGGAAACAAAATTACTGATGCTCTTTGCCACCCGTTCATAACTGCTGGAGTATTTCCGGGCTGTGCCCAGCGCCTGGAGGCTGCACATATCCTCAAAACCGATGGCTTCGTTATTTTGAGCAACGTCAAACCGCTTCATAACAAAGAGGCCGCCATTTTCGGACAGGTAGAATTCAGGTGTTGGTAGAGCGGCCCGCTTCGCAGCCGTCATGCAAAAATATTCATTGGCAGCCAGATAGGGATAATCCGTTCCCCATGACTTCACAATATAGTTTGATGATGCCATTGTGCCCCGTCCCGTTGCATTGAGCAGCACCTTGGGCTGAACGCCTGATATGCCGGAACGCAGGGCATATTTTGCAACGAGTTCATGGAATAGTTCACTGGTGTTGGGATAGGTAAGCAATTCTTCCAGAGACTCGGATGTTTCCGGCAGAGATGGCGAATCGTCACTGGGAAGGGAGAAGCGGTTTCTGCCCACCTGGTTTCCACCGGTCACATGGAGGATAGAGAGGTCATCCTCGCCGAT
>MWDG01000177.1 GCA_002070455.1 Deltaproteobacteria bacterium ADurb.Bin151 | reverse complement strand
TTCGAGAATTCTGATGAGTCTGCCCCGGGCAAATTTTTTCTTCCGGGCAACAATTTCAATTTCTACAACATCTTCAGGAGCCGTGAAAGGCACAAAGACAACCAATCCCTCCGCGCGTCCGACACCGGAACCGCCAAAAGCTATGGATTGAATTTTCACAGTAAAACGATTTTTCATTTGCATAAACATCCTGTCTTTTGGAACTATCCTATATTCAACCTCCGGAGTCAACCGGACATAAGCATTTTACTTTACATCTCACATCATTATTGTTAATGAAGTCTTCACTAAAAAATAAGGCAAAAACTATGTACACTGGGCAATTTCTAATAAGCCTTTCCCATATGAGGGCACACAAAAGATACCGAAAACAAGCCGCACAAATTTTGCGGGAAAAAACAAATCTTCTCCGGGGCCAACAATGACAGAAAAAAGAAATTCCATCCTGTGCCCCAACTGCCGCAAGCTGATCAGCCTGGATGAAACAGCCTGCCCCTACTGCGGGCTGGTCCGGCCCGGTCTGCATCAGACGGCGGGGAAACTGCAGAACATTCTGTTTGCTTTTGGACCGATTAAGACCATTATTTACGTAAATGTCGTCTTTTTCGCGTTATCGCTACTGCTCTTTCCCGGAGGGATCCACCCGGGGGGAAGTCCCTTCAGTTTCCTGTCCCCTTCGGATCAGAGCCTTCTGCTTCTCGGTGCCACGGGTACGATTCCCGTCATCGAGTACCATCGCCTCTGGAGTCTGCTGTCCGCTTCTTTTCTGCACGGCGGCATCCTGCACATTGTGTTTAATATGATGGCTTTTTATCAGCTCGGTCCTTTTGTCCTTCGTGAATTCGGCCTGCACCGTTTTGTAAACATTTACATCCTGACGGGCATAGCCGGTTTTACCGTCTCCGTTCTGGCCGGTGTAAAGTTTACGATCGGGGCATCAGCCTCGATTTGCGGTCTGATCGGTGCAATTATCTATTTTGGCAAAAGCCGTGGCGGATCTTATGGAGAGGCCATCTATAAACAGGCACTGGGATGGGTGGTCGGCCTGGTTATCTTCGGTTTTCTTTTCAGTGGCATCAATAACTGGGCACACGGTGGCGGACTCCTGTCCGGGCTGCTTCTGGCTTATTTGCTCGGGTACAACGACCGGAAACCGGAAAGCGCCTGGAGCAAAATTCTGGCTTACGCCTGCGTTTTAATCACAGCAGGAGCGCTGATCTGGGCGGCCGGCTCTTCATTCTATTACAGATTCATGACGTAAACGTGCAGCATTCCGTATGCGGCGGGGAAATAGCCCCCTGTTACGTAACTTATTGCAAGGAGGAAGTTCCATGAAATCAAAAATTTTTTTATTCCTGCTGATGGCTATGCTCCTTTCCGGCTGTAATGCAGCCATGGTCATGAACGGCAAGGTCATGGGCATCAGTTCCGGAAAATTTATTTATCAGGACGGTTATCTGACAACTCATTATAAAGCAGACATCGAACCGGTCTGGCAGGCTTGCAACAGGGCCGTAACCGACCTCAAGGGCCGTGATATCCAAAAAGACCGCAAAATTGCCAGCGGTTCCATCAAAACCATCATTTCAGATGAAAAAGTAACCATCCTGATTGAATATATAGAAAAAGATTTAACGTCCGTTTCCGTTATTACCGGTATTGTCGGCAACAACATGGCATCGCGGATCATTCAGGACCGGATCGCCGAAAATATCGTTAAATACTGATCAGGATTCCGCGGGGGCATGGCTGGTTGATCCGTGACCCTGCGGTCATGATTTCCTCAAAAGCAGTCCCTTCAGGTAACGGCCTTCGGGATGGCCAAGTGCCAGCGGATGATCCGGACCGGCCTCCAGCCTGGCCAGCAACTGCACATCCGCCATTGCATCGCGTGCAGCACCCTGAACAATTTTGTAAAACAGGTCTTCCTCTATAAAGTTGGAACAGGAAAACGTTGCCAGCATCCCTCCCTGGGCCAGATGCTTCATGGCCTGCATGTTGATTTCCTTGTAGCCGCGGGTAGCCTTCGGCACATCGCGTTTTGTTTTTGCAAAAGCCGGTGGATCGAGAATAATCATACCAAAGGAACCCTGCAGATTGCGCAAATATTCAAACATATCCGCCTCGATCACAGGATGATCCTCCGGGGAAAAACCGTTGATTTTCAAATGCTCCAAAGCCGCTGCGCATGCGGATTCTGAACTATCCACGGAAATCACTTTTTTCGCCCCGCCCGCAGCAGTGTATACTGAAAAGGCACCCGTGTAACAGAAACAGTTTAATACGGTCATGCCGCGTGCCAGTGCGCCCAGCCTTTCACGATTGATGCGCTGATCGAGGAAAAAGCCTGTTTTCTGGCCTCCGATAAAATCCACTTCAAACAGATGGCCGTTTTCCATCACGCGCACACTACCCTTTTGATCGCTGCCGTAAAGAAATCCCTTCCGCTGATTCAAACCCTCCATCGAGCGGGAACGACCGGCACTTTGTTCGTAAATTCTTGCCGGTTTGAGATTCCCGATCAAAACCTCGAGAACATTTTCCCTCTGCTTTTCCATGCCTGCCGTGGTAATGGAACAAACCACCGTATCGTTATAAATATCCGCGATCAGGCCGGGAAAACCATCGCCTTCAGCGTTGATCAGCCGATATGCACTGGTGTTTTTACCGATGATTCTTTCACGCAATTGACGGGCGGCTAAAACCCGTTCCTCCCAGAAGGACGCGTCAATCACCCTGCCCGTCTCCCGTGTCAAGGCACGAAAGGCAATGTCCGTGCGACTGTTAAAAAAACCCAGCGCCAGCCCCCGGCCTTGGGAATCTTTCGCTAAAACCACATCCCCATCGCCCGGTTTTCCCTTCATGCCGGCTATCGCCCCGGAGAAAACCCAGGGATGACCTCTCCTAAGAGACACCTCCCTCCCGCGCTTCAATGTGATTTCCGGATACATTTCCACCTCTTTAAAATCAGTGAAAGCATAAAGTCTTCTGATAATTTTGTTCATTAGCTTTTCGTGCTTGAATTTGCAAGCCGGATTGTATTATGTGAATAGAAAGGAGAATGCAAATGCACGCAGTCATCATGGCAGGAGGCAGAGGCACCCGGTTCTGGCCCAGGAGCCGGGAAAAAAAACCGAAACACCTGTTGGATATTGTCAGCAGCCGGACGATCATCCAGGAAACGGTAGATCGGATCAAACCCCTTATTGACCCCAAAAATATTCTGGTCGTCACAGGCCGGAAACATGCGAAAGAATTGATCAGACAGCTTCCGGAAGTCCCGGCAAGAAACGTTATCATCGAACCTGTCGGCAGAAACACCGCCGCCTGCATCGGCCTGGCCGCCCTGCACATTCAGAAAAAGGCAAAAGATGATGTCATGGTGGTTCTGCCCTCCGATCACGCGATCGGCAA
>MWDG01000176.1 GCA_002070455.1 Deltaproteobacteria bacterium ADurb.Bin151 | reverse complement strand
CGGCACACCCCATGCCACCATGAGAAATAACCCTGTCAGAGGGATATACGTGTATCGGTCCGCCATGGCCTGAGGGCCGGCCTGTACGATGCCGACAACAGGCACCAGTGTGCCCAGATACCACAGCCAGCCCGTCGCGAGATAAGGCGATTTCTTTGCCCGCCAGATAACGGCCAGGGTTATGGCAACAAGCAGCAATACCGATCCCAAAACCTGCCAAAGAATCACTCCCAATGGATGAGGATAAAAGATGGCCAGATTAATCGGCCAGATCATCTTTCCAATATATGTAATGTAGGAAACAAAGGCATTCCCGATACGAACACCCAGAATAATGACATTCGAGTGGACAGCTTCTGCACTTTGCGCGGCAAGGTATGTTACAATAATCGAAAGGATTGCCAGAATGAAAAGTGGAACTTTTTCCCACAGCAGAGGATAGATCCTTGACCATGAATATTCGGAAGCGGACGATTTCTTTATTTCCAATTGTTGCTTGACTTCTGCAACTTGCTTTGTTTTAGATTTCTTTTTTTGTTTGTCCGAAGTAGCAGACTTCAATCCTTCAGTCTGAACTTTGGGATTTGATTTAATTTCCGAAAAACGCTGCAGGGGCCAGAAATCCAGAAGCAGCAGGACAAAAGGAAGGGTGATCAGCATGGGTTTCGACAACAGACCCACAACAAAAAACAGCAGGACAAAAACATATCGCTTCCATCCCGGAGATTCCACATAATAGCTGTATGCTCCCAGGGTGAGCATCCAGAAAAAAGTGGAAAGAACATCCTTGCGCTCTGTGACCCAGGCGACAGACTCCACATGAAGGGGATGGATGGCAAACAGACAAGCTACAAAGGCACTGGGCCAGAGTCTCTTGGTCATCCGGCGCAGAACCAGAAAAAGAAGAAGCGTGTTCACCACATGGAAAAGAAGGTTGATCAGGTGATAACCTGTGGGGTTGAGGCCAAAGAGTTCATAGTCAAGCATCAGGGACAGCCAGGTTAAGGGGTGCCAATGGCCTACCTTCGCCAATTCGGAAGAAAAGGCCTGTACGATACTGTTCGCATTCAGGCCGGTTTGCACAGTAGCATTTTCATACACGTAATTATTGTCGTCATAATTAATAAAGCCGCAGTTCTTGAGCTGCAAGAAGGCTGCAGCCGTCAGGATTGCCAGGGCAAGGCAAATCAACGCAGGAATCCAGTTTTTATGTTGGGCTGCGTCCGGGCTGAAAGTTTCTTTTGATGTTGACATTGTTATTTGTTCTTTCTTCAATCCAAAAAATTATCATTTGTTTCGGCATTGAATGATCAATGAGCCGGCTATTTCTTTGAGGATGGGCACTTTTTCAATGACGGATGTCAATTGTCCGGCAATGCCCAAAAACGATTTCGGAATCGCAGGGTGCATGAAGTCGAAGGGGACAACAACAATATCCTTAAAACCGCAATCGCGAAGTTTCCCGGCGATTCCCCACCGGAAAAAAGCCGTCTCATCGGGGGAATCTCCCGCCCTGCGTTTGATGGCCGGCACATTCTTGATCAGGGCCACTTGCGGATTCATCATATTCGGTTCCGTAAACATGATCCCGCCCCCGGGCTTCAATATCCGTGAAAATTCTTTCAAGGCCAAATCCACTTCCAGATGATGAAGTGAAGAACTGCCGACAATGAAGTCAAAAGTGTCCGGCTCGAACTTGGTTTCATAGGCATTGCCCACAACAAATTCGACATTTGCGGCATGGACACGCTCCTTCGCTTTCTTAATCAAGATATCTGAAATGTCAATTGCAACTATGGCGTTGTCTGTAGCGGCCAGTTCCTTTGTGAACAAACCTGTGCCGCAGCCGATCTCCAGAACAAGACCTCTGTTGTTGCCGATGAAATCGCTGAAAAGCCTGCATCTTCTGGCCCACCGCAACTTCCCGGCGGGCGACGACCAGTTCCATATCTCTTCGCCATGTTCCTTAATATATTCACCGTGGCGAATTTCATTCAATATTCGTTTGTCATCAGCCAAGATTGATTCCTTTAATGGTTTCATGAGCATCAGTATTGCTATTCAAATCAAATCGGTCTTTTTTGCCGCAAAGTCTATATAAAACCATTTATCCTCAGCGTATGATGAATAATCTTTGATTTCAACTTTCGAGAGGACCTCAACATCGAACCCCGCGCGTTTCACTTCCGATAAATAGATTTCCGCGGATGCGCCTGCTTTCTTTAAACAGTAAGGCGATAATTCGCTGATCATGAACATTTCCCTGGAACGGGCGATGACTTTCTTCATCCCTCTGAATACATGGCACTCATAGCCCTGCACATCCATTTTAACAAAACCGACACCGTCCTTCTCACCCTGGAGATAATCATCCAGCGACACAATTTTGACGGCAATTTTTTCCCTTGACTCTCCATTGTCGTAAACCTGATGATCGATGTTCATTTCTGACGATTTATAAAGGCATGCAACGCCGCTTTTCTCTCCGCAGGCAACATTTGCCGGTTTTACGTTGGTCAGATTCTTTGTCAATCGCTTAAGAAATTTAAAATTATCTTCATCAGGCTCAAAGGCGTAAACGGTCCCTTCCCTGCCAACCAGTTTAGACAGGAAGATCGTATAAAAACCAATATTGGCGCCAATATCCAGCACCTTCATTCCCGGTTTTACGTGCGTTTTTATAAGCCTGATCTTATCCCGGTCGGACCAGTATTTGTATGCAAAATAGATCGGCCGATAGATGGGGAAGCACGATTTATACAATCGATTGAACAATATAAAGACATTAATCATGTTCATCTATTTTCGCCGATCAGACAAATTTAATCTTTTTCGCTGCAAAGACGACCATTTGCAGAAGAAGCAGGCCGTGGCGCCATCGCTGAATGTTCGTGGCTCCGTAAGTCCTCGCGCGATAACGAACGGGAAGATCAACAAGCTTCAATCCCAGCTTGGCCGCGCCGAAGATCAGGTCGTAGTCGCCGAACGGATCGAATTCCCCAAAGTAGGTCCGGTTGGCGGCAATCCGTTCATAATCGTTTTTCCGAAGAACCTTGGTGCCGCAAAGCGTGTCCTTGATCGTCTGACCCAAAAGCCAGGAAAAGGCCAGGCTGAAGAACTTGTTGCCCAGGAAATTGAAAAAACGCATCGCCTCGGCTTCCATTGGATAGACCAGACGGACACCGTTGATGAACTCGCCTTTTCCGCCCGCCAGGGCTTCATAAAAGCGGGGAAGATCCTCGGGCGGTACGGTCATGTCGGCGTCCAGAATCATCAGGACGTCGCCTTTCGCCTTGGCAAAGCCCAGCCTCACGGCGTCGCCCTTTCCATTGCCCGTCTGGCGGTGCAGCTGGCTCATCCTTTCCGGGTGTTTGGCAATCTCCTTTTCAATGACGGCATAAGTGTCATCCTGAGAATGGCCTTCCACAAAGACAATTTCAGTCCCCGC
>MWDG01000175.1 GCA_002070455.1 Deltaproteobacteria bacterium ADurb.Bin151 | reverse complement strand
CAGGTTTGAGCGCCCAAGCGGGCATGACAGGCATAGCGCCTACTCGTTAAGCCGCACGAAGCCACAAGGGACGTCCGATCAATGTCATCAGATCGGAACAGTAGGGTCAAAAGCCCGGATGCAAGGCAAGCACAAAAGGGAAACGGAGATGGGCAACACACTAAGCCCCGGATCGCCAAACAACAAACAAAAAGGAGAATATTATGAATGCAGGGTACACGCCTATCCTATTCCTAGCCGGTACTCAAGCCCGGCCACGTCCACCAAAACACCCTACCGGCATGAAGGCCGGATATACCCAAGTGTGTCTTGGTAAGGGCCGTAAAAGGCCGGTAGGGATAGGAGAATAGCGTTAATCGAAGCTCACACGAAGATTTACACACCAAAGGCGGATTAACCATGAAAAAGCATCTCATAAAAATCGGAAACCAGTTCGCCGAACTGATGGAAGAAGGAAAACCGGAAGAATGCACGATGGACACAAAGTCCATGCTGGCACTGGCCGCCATGCTGGTTGTGTTCCTCATTCTGGCGGCGGTGGCACCGTGACACAGCCAGAACTGAATTTCAATCCGTTGCCGAGGCCGGCAAGTGGATTAAACGAACTGAGCAACAAGGAATGCTTTTTCATCACAAAGAAAGAAGAAAAATAGAACAGCATTCATTTTTATAAACATTCCCGGCTCCCGTCGCCGGACACCAACCACGGGGATGATTTAAGAGGGCTGGCCGGGTGAGTATGACACCCGGTCAGCAAGTAAGGAAGGAGGAGAATGGAACACGCACTTTGGCTTGAAGAACGGCGCCGCGGCGTGGGGGGAAGCGACATTGCCGCAATTATGGGATTGTCGCCATTTAAGACAGCGTATCAGGTTTACCGGGAGAAACGCAAAGAAGTTGAAGATTGGCAAGGAAATGAATTGACGGACTGGGGCAAACGCTTAGAACCAGCGATCCGTCAGTGGTACTCCGACACCACCGGGCGCTCCGTGAGATTGCCGGACAAGATCATGTATCATCCAAAGCATCCGTTTATGCTCGCGTCTCTGGATGGTTTCACGGATGACGGGCGCGTGGTCGAGATCAAGACAGCCAGAAGCGGAAAGAACTGGGGCGAACCGGAAACGAATCAAATCCCCGATTATTATGCGGTGCAGGTCCACCACTACATGACCATCACAGGTTTTCAGGTGGCCGACATCCCCGTCAGCATTGCCGGCGGATCACCGTCCCTTTACATTGTCGAGGCGGATAAAGAAATCAGTGAAATGATTATTGAAGCCTGCGCGAAGTTTTGGGAGCGCGTCCAGTCCGGCAACCCGCCCGACCCGGTCACCTATGCCGACGCCGTTGCGCGATTCGGGAAAAGTTCTTCGTCCGGGGCCGTAATTGCGTCGGGAAATACGATGATCGACCTTGAGGAACTGCGCAGCGTCCGCCAGCAAATGAAAGACCTGGCGGAACGTGAGGAGTTTTTAAAAGGGAATATTATAACCTTCATCGGAGAATCCGGCGACACGCTCATCAACGAATCCGGGGAAACCCTTCTCACCTATAAGCTGGCCAATGGCCGGAAGCTGTTTGATTCAAAGTCGCTCGAAAAGGAAATGCCTGAAGTTTATCAGAAATATCTCAAACAATCAGAACCGGCCCGCCGGTTTCTCGTTAAGTAACGAAAGGAGAATACAATGAACGGAAACATAGCACCAGCAATATATGACGCAGCACCAGTTTCAACTGTCCCCCAAAACAGTCAGGCATTGGTGGAAATCGAACAACAGCGGGCGATGGCAGAGGTCCAGAGCGCGATTGTCCTGGCTAAGAAATTCCGCCGCAACCAGATCGAGGCGATGGACCGGATCACAACAGCCTGTCAGCGCCCCGGACTCGCAGAGCAGGCCGTTTATGAGTACGCAAGGGGCGGTAACGCAATCTCCGGGCCGTCAATCAGACTGGCCGAAGCCCTCGCGCAGAATTGGGGCAACATCCAATTTGGCGTCAAGGAACTGGACCAGCGGAACGGTGTAAGCACGGTTCAGGCTTATGCTTGGGACATGGAAACCAATGTCCGGCAGGAAAAGACATTCCAGGTTAAGCACGAGCGCAGCACCAAAAAAGGTAAATATGCTCTGGAAGATTCCCGCGATATTTATGAAATGGTCGCCAACCAAGGAGCCAGAAGATTGCGGGCCTGTATCCTTGGGGTCATCCCCGGCGACGTGATTGATGCCGCCGTAGGACAGTGCGAAGAAACGCTCAAGGCCAAAGCAGACACCAGCCCGGAAGCTCTGAAAAAACTCGTTGAAGCCTTTGGGAATTACAAGGTCACAAAAGAGCAGATTGAAAAGCGCATTCAGCGGCGCCTGGACACCATTACACCGGCCCAGCTCATTCAGCTCCGCAAGATTTATAATAGCCTAAAAGACGGCATGAGCGGTCCTGCGGACTGGTTTGAAACGGTGGTTGTCACGTCAGACGACGATCCTCATCAGAAAACGGATCTGAAAACCCGATTGCGTGAAAAGGCGAAAGAAGCCGTCGCGCCGGATCCGGAAGCAGCTCCTGAAGAACACATTTACGCAAAAACGGAATGTCCCGATCACCCCGGCAACACCTACAACGCCGAATACTGCGCCTCCTGCGCCAAACGGCAAGGTTGTCCGGCCTGGTAAGGAGGAATTCATGAAATCGAAGCAGAAAAACAGAAACGCGCGTACCGGAAAGGCGTGAAATGAGGCTCAAAAACGGCAAATTATGCAGTTGTCCGGAATGCAATCAGGACCATTGCTCCGAGCTGTGCAGGCAGGAATGGTACATGGAGAAGAGGCGTCGAAAGAACGCCCAAATCCGGGCAGATAAGCTGTTGTTTCGGCCATTGAAGCAATGCGATTACTGCGGACGGCTTTACCTGCCAATCAAAAGTGATCAACGCTATTGCCGGCCAGAATGCTCTCATGCAGTGCTGAGAACAAAACAGCTTAAAACTTACAATGCAACATGGTGGTCTAATGGGTAGTGTAAAAATCAAGAAAATCGAAGTTCAGTGCAAGTGTCCTATATGCCACACGATACACACAGAGCAGTGGGGATGTAGGCCTGACGTTACGCCTTGGCGTTACTGCAAGCAGGAATGCGGCATGACGAAAAGATCAGCCGGAGCGTAGCGATCGGCTGTATGTTCTGGTTATCTTGGTTTTTGGAGGAAAATAAAGTGGAATTTTCTATTATTATGGCAATGATTGGGTTTTTTGGATGGGGGATGTATACACAAGAAATTATTACGAAACGCCAATTACTTAAAGCAAGGGAAAGAAGAATTATTATTGATGCGCCTTTCTCGCCTGAACAATCAGATACTATTATGCGTATATTGAATGAATTAAATGATGCTGTTAGTAAATCCATGGCAGCGTCGGATAGTAAAAGATAACGACCGACATCAGCCGCTTGTCGGCTGGA
>MWDG01000174.1 GCA_002070455.1 Deltaproteobacteria bacterium ADurb.Bin151 | reverse complement strand
ATTTTCCTGCTGAATGAAGCGTATAGGTTGCTTTGAGAAAATTGCCCTCACTTCTTCGTATGCCTGCTGATGCGCCGGGGAAGATGCAAGATAGAGCACATGGACGGGGATGGCCGGCGTGACTTTTTCCTGCATGGTTTTGAGCAGGCCATGGAGCTGCAGGGCCCGGTCTCTGGAAAAAACAATGCATTCAACACTGCAGGTCTTCTCCGGTTTTGACCAGCGTGCCTTGCATGCCTGGAAGGCCTGGAAAGCTTTTTGCTGCCGCTTTTGTTTGGAAGGCGGCAGGCCGAACAGGTCGGAGAGGTTTGATAAAACCTGGTGCCGCAGCCTGCCCAGAAAACGGGGGCCCGCGGCATAGAAATCCCTTTCTCTTTTGCAAAGACGACCTTCGTGTTCATACTCGGGAAAAAGAAGGGGGCTGGGCATCTCGCCCACCCCTGTCATGGCAGACTGATATACGTTGAACCTCATCCGGTAAGAATGTTGCCGCCTCTCCAGAGTTGAGGCCTTTTCAGCGTGTTTGGAGGAGAATTCCCTGTACACCACAAGCGGGTCAGGCATCAGCCACATTTCTCCCAGCGGGCCGGTTCTGAGCCAGAGATCATGGTCTTCACCATCAGGGCCTTTGTACAGTTCTTCGTTTTGAAGCCCCGAGTATTTCAAAGCGGACCGCCTGATTACGGCCGAAGAGTTGATAAAATAATCGTCCTGGACAAGTTTCTTGTAGGGGACCTGTCCGAAAGGAGCTTTTCTGAAATACAGGGGAAGGGTGTCGCGGCGGTAATCCTGATTCTCTTTCATGATGAAGGCATTGCTTCCCAGAAGGACGCAACGGGGATGATTTTTCAGAAAAGCTACCTGCTGTTCCAGTTTTTCGGGCAGCCAGATGTCGTCATCATCAAGAAAAGCGATATAGGGTGCGCACCCCGCCCGGATCGCCCTGTTGCGTGGGGTTGCCGGGGTTCCCGAATGATCACCGGGCAGGTAATGAAAACGGCTGTCTTGTAAAAAAGGCTCAACAACGGCGTAAGTCCCGTCGCTTGCGCCGTCCTCGGCAATCCAGCACTCCCAGCGCCCGTAGGTCTGAGACTGGACGCTTTGAAGGGTCTCGGTCAGTATTTCGTATCGATGATATGTCGGAACGACAATATCGATTATTATATTTGGCGTGTTCATAAGATATTAATTTCTATTGTTATCATGCATGTTTCGCAACAGGCTTTAGCACATAAAAATGAAAAAATCATGTTTTAAAAAAGAAACCGATATGTTATCAAGACCAACACCAATAAGCTCTATCGGGATCGGGCAAAAGGGCAAACCCCATGACTTTCAAAGATAAAATCAGGGCCTTCCTTTACGTGGATGACGCACTAAAAGGCGGCAGGAATCATCACATCGACGCGCTCAAGGGCATGGGGATTATCATGGTCATCTTTTGCCATACCGTTTCGTTCAATGACCCGGCCCATTTCAACGTTTACCTGCCCTTTCGTGTTCTTGATTCGTTTATCATGCAGCTGTTTTTCTTTTTGAGCGGCCTGGTCCTGTTTTCGCAGGTAAAGAAATATACCCTGCCGGCTTATCTGAAAAAGAACGCCATCCGACTGCTGGTGCCTCTTTTGGTCTGGTCGTGCATCGGCTACGTGCTTAATCAAACCTATCAGCAGGTGAATTTCCCCAGGTTTCTGCTGAATCTTGTGATGACACCGAATCCATGGTTCCTGTGGGTTCTTTTCTTAAACAGCATGATTCTCTTCTCTGTCCTCAAGCTGGTTGAGGTCCGCGAATGGACCCGCTGGGAGAATTATTTTGTCATCGCGTCAATTTTGCTGGTGAGAGCCGCTCTTTCCACCAATCTTTTCCTTTTGTCTGAAGTCAGGCTTTATTACCCGTATTATGCGGTGGGATTTTTTGCCTTCAAGTATTATGATGAACTCAAAGCCCGTCGTAATCTTCTGTATGCGGCAGCTGTTGCCCTCTATCCGGTTCTGGCGGTTTGCTACATAGGATACGCGTTCCCGATCTTTTATCCGCATCTCCTGCAGCTTACAAATGAAAAAATTTCACGGCTGATCGTTTCCATCTATAAGTACGTTGTGGCCTTTTCGGGGATCGCTTTCTGGTCCTTTATTCTGGAGAGACTGCGGAAGACAAAGTTTTATCTTTTTCTTGCATGGACGGGAACCATATCCCTGGAAATTTTTGTCTGCCATGACCATTTCATTGCCAGGCTCGGTACCAGCGGATTGCTTTATGCAGCCAGTACATTGATTGCGCTTGCCGGGAGCATCGCGCTGACGGTGCTGGTCATCAAGCGTTTTAGAATTACCCGGCTGCTTTTGTCGGGTCAGAACCGATAAAGAAGGAGTGTTATGAGCATCAAATCATATCTCTATCAAAGCCGTCCCGAAATCGCCGTGGCCAGTGAATATTACGGCGCTTACCGGAATTTTCGAAAGGCTGGTTTCAGGAAGACCCCTTATGGATTTGTGATGGCCGGTCTTGAATCCATGCAGGACGGTTCTTATGAACACGATGAAACACAGAAAATCATAACCCTTATCAAGGGCGCGGATATGTTTATCGATATCGGGGCGAACATGGGATATTACACCTGCATTGCACGCTCAATGGGCCTGAAAGTCCTTGCCGTTGAACCGTTATGGCACAATCTGCAGTTCCTCTATGGAAACCTTGATGCAAATCACTGGACCGATGTGGAAGTTTTCCCCCTGGGACTGTCTAACAAACCGGGTCTGGCCGTTCTTTATGGCGTGGGCACGGCCGCGTCCTTCATCAAGGACTGGGCGGGGATATCCACAAAAAAACGCATTGTTCCGTTGAGCACATTGGACATTATTGCGGCAAACCGTTTTTCCGGCTTGAGAGTGGTCATAAAAATTGATGTTGAAGGTGTGGAATACAGCGTCCTTCAGGGGGCGGAAATGATGCTGTCTTGTCTGCCCGCGCCGGTGTGGATGATGGAAACAGGTCTTACCGGAAATTTCCCCGGCGGTGTCAATGAGAATTTTATCAAAGTCTTCGAACTGTTTTGGTCAAAGGGATACTTGGCCTATGACATGATGCCTGAGGGGGAAGATTTAGTTCCTGAAGATCAGGTACGCAAATGGGTAAAAAACGGCGATACGGACGGCAAGGTCAATTTTCTGTTTCGAAAAAAAGGTTGAAATTCCATGACGGGTGTTTTTTTAAGGCTGGTTTTTATTTGTGCTTTAAAATGTCTGAAACCTGGTTATAAACTCTTTTGGTTTCTCTTTTGAGTTTGCCCGTAAAATTTTTGGGTGATTCAGGTTCCGTCCATCTGTGCTGCCATTCAAGTCCCGCTGCCTTAAAATCCCCAAAATGAATTTCTGTGCCTTTGCAGCCGATGCCGACAACCGTGTGCGGAAAATTTTCTTCGCCTGCATAATTTACGTAGACATTCGGAAAAGGCTTCAATATGGACCGGAACGCTTCCGGCGTAAACCTCCAGTAGTCGCAGGGAAAATCGTGTATGGGATAATTC
>MWDG01000173.1 GCA_002070455.1 Deltaproteobacteria bacterium ADurb.Bin151 | reverse complement strand
GTAGGTGGGAACGGCAACCGCATCGGGTCCCGTGGCTTTCAGTGTGGAATTGACACCCTCATCACTGATTCCCATGTTCCTTGCGAAGTTCTGACCGCAGTTATAGCTTTCACGGTCGATTGCGTAAACAACGGCGTGGCGGTCTACGGTGTTTAAGGTGTACATGACATCACTTTCCGCATAACCGTTGCCGTGGTGGGAAGGTCGGGAGCCGTTGCCTTCCACGATGGCAATGCCACCCTGGTTGCAAGTAGGATTGCCACCGTTCCCATCAAGGGTACGGGAGGTATCTGCTTTATAAAAACCGCTGTTGGGGTTGGCTGATTTCATTGCATTGCTGTCCTTGGAGCAGACGCCAAAGGCTGTCGGCTCTACCACAAACGGCTGATTGTTTCCGCCTGTGCCGTAGGTCGCAGCAACGGTCTGTGCCACATCAAGCGGTCCCACATAACGGGTATCCTGTGAGTGATTTTCATATACTGTTGCAGGAACGACTCCCGCTCGGAGTGTCGGAGATTTCTCCGCCTCATAACCGATGCCACGGCTGTCAGCAGAGTGTTCCGTGCAAAATCCCGCAGACTCCATAACACAAGGCGGATGATGTGCTTCGGCACGAAGGGTGCAGGTCACATCATCGGTGACATCCATACGGTTGCCACCTTGGTCATTTAAGACGATGCCTGTCGCAGGAGTGCTTTCTTCAGTAGTTCCGGCAGTTCTTTTCCACGGGCATCGGCTCGTTTCAAGATTCCTAAACAGGCCCTCTGACTCAAATAGTATTTTTCCGGCACACCCACCATTAAAATCTGCGACAAGATAGATTCGTCTTCTTCTTTGGGGAACTCCCCAAAACTGCGCGTCAACACATCTCCATGCGATACTGAAACCATCTCCCAACAGTTCTCCTGCTCCTGTCCATTTTCCTTTTGGAGGACAAGGCACAGCATAGTCGCCTTTGACGGATGCGACTGCTTCGAGGACGGCTTTGAAATCTTCTCCTGCGTTTGAGGAGAAGGCACCGGGGACATTTTCCCACACGATGTATCTTGGATATTCGCCATTGGTTTTACACCTCATTTCTTTTACGATTCGGATTGCTTCGAAGAACAGGCAGGAGCGTTCTCCATCAAGACCGCTGCGTTTTCCTGCCACACTCATATCCTGGCAGGGACTTCCGAAAGTGATGATGTCCACGGGGTCAATCTCCGCACCGTTGATGGTGGAAATGTCACCGAGGTGTTTCATCTGTGGGATACGCTTGCTTGTTACACGAATAGGAAAAGGCTCAACTTCCGATGCCCACATAGGGGTAATACCGGAAATCAAGCCTCCCAAAGGAAATCCCCCGGAGCCATCGAAAAGGCTGCCAAGGGTCATAGGTTTTTTATTCATCTGCGCCAACCTCCTTCACAAGGTCGGCATACGGTATCTGCACACCGTTACGGATAACAAAGACACCGTCTGCATCACCCGTATCTTCCACATATCTGCGGAGGATGACCGATGCGTACTTTTCATCCAACTCCATCGTATGGCAGATGCGATTGGTTCTTTCGCAAGCCATCAGCGTGGAACCGCTGCCGCCGAAGGTATCGACCACGATAGAATTCTCACGGCTAGAATTGCCGATGGGATATGCCAAAAGGTCGAGAGGCTTGGAAGTCGGATGGTTTTTATTTTTCTTCGGCTTATCGAAGTTCCAGATGGTGGTCTGACTTCTGCCTGCATTCTTGCTCCAGTAGTGCTTGCCGTTCTGAAGAAAACCGTAAAGCACAGGTTCGTGCTGCCACTGATAATCACTTCTACCAAGCACCAGGGAATTTTTCACCCAAATGCAACAGCCGGAAAGGTGAAAGCCTGCATCAATAAATGCCTTACGGAAATTCAAGCCTTCCGTGTCTGCATGAAAAATGTATGCAGCACCGCCTTTTTCCAGGTGGGCAGCCATGTTCTGAAATGCCGAAAGCAGAAATTCATAGAACTTCTCACTTGCCAT
Source organism: Deltaproteobacteria bacterium ADurb.Bin151 (assembly GCA_002070455.1). Classification (GTDB taxonomy): domain Bacteria; phylum Desulfobacterota; class Syntrophia; order Syntrophales; family Smithellaceae; genus UBA8904. Next base: position 1,576 of record MWDG01000173.1, on the reverse strand, counting down.
CTTATCGTTTTTAATAGACAGACCATCGGAACTTTCAAAGGCGACGTTATACGGAGGGTCGGTCAGCACAAGGTTGGCTTTCTTGCCATCCATCAGCGTAGCAACATCATCGGGGTTGGTGGCATCACCGCACATCAGTCTGTGTCTGCCAACCATCCACACATCGCCACGCTCCACAAAGGCTGCCTTTTCCAGAGCATCGTTCAAATCAAAATCGTCCTCTTCCACATCGGATTTATCATCCCCGGCAAAGAGGTCTGCGATTTCATCATCGTCAAAGCCCGCAAGGCCGATATCAAAATCCATGCCCTGCAAGGACTCGATTTCAATCTTCAGCATTTCTTCGTCCCATCCTGCATCAAGCGCCATACGGTTATCGGCAAGGATATAGGCTTTCTTTTGTGCCTCGGTAAGGTAATCCACAAAAACACAAGGCACCTCATCGATGCCTTCTTCCTTGGCCGCCATCACACGTCCGTGTCCGGCAATGATGCCGTAATCCTTATCAATAATGACGGGATTGATAAATCCGAACTCACGGAGCGAAGAACGGAGCTTCATAATCTGCTCCGGAGAATGGGTGCGGGCGTTATTTACATACGGCACTAATTTTGTAATGGAAACAAGTTCCATCTGCGTTGTTGTTCTTCCCATAGCACCCTCCTTAATACAGACCCCATTCAGCGAACTTTTCAAAACCGCCGAGGCTCTGAATGTACTGACGGGCAATATCTACGATTTCCGTATAAGGCTTGCCATCAATGGTATCATCTCCGATGGCACAGCAAATCTGCACAGGCTCTTTAGTTTCCTGCGCCTTAAGGAACGCATAGATATTTACAGACACATCCGCTTTGGATAAGTCCTTGCCGTGCAGACCGCCGCCTGTAACGGAATCAGCCATATCAGAACCGAGTTTACGGTTGGTAGCACCCGTGTCTACATCTGTACCGCCAGTCCAGTCACCGAGAGGATTGATTTCCGCGCCGGGATAAAGGAACATTAAGTCTGCCGTTTCTACATTACTCTGGCAGATGATCAGGCGAACACCGTCCATAATGTACTTTCCGTCATAAGGGCATCTGCCGTAAATGTCACGGGCAATGCGGGAAAGTTCCTCCTGCTCCTGTGTCAGAGGCATACCCTTGAAGATACCGTTATCCCCACAGCGAATGCCGTCCTTCTGATTGTTTGACAGGTGCTTATCCTGGGGAACGATAACGATGTCCGTATCCATCACACCTGCGATGCGATGCACGGCGTTTATAATTTCTGCTTTATCCAAATCCGCTGTGGTTTCAATAATGGCATGGCACACACCATGACCGACTAAAACCTCCACGGCAATTTTCGGATTTTCTTCTTTTGCATAAGCCAGATCCACAATGGCTCCTGCAATTCTGTCTGCCACCTTGTCCGGATGGCTCGGATTTACTTTTTCAATCATGATTAGAACCCCTTTCGTTGGTGCAATAGTCGTTCCAGGTCATCATTCGGATTCGTACCGGAGAAGTCCACGGAACAGTTTTCTTTTACGATTTGCATGATGTTGTCCCACTGCCTTGAGGCCTGGTTC
>MWDG01000172.1 GCA_002070455.1 Deltaproteobacteria bacterium ADurb.Bin151 | reverse complement strand
GCGCATCAGCAGGCATACGAAGAAGTGAGGGCAATTTTCTCAAAGCAACCTATACGCTTCATTCAGCAGGAAAATGAATATTCCTTCAAACACGACCTGATGGAAATTCTCTTCTCAATGACCTGCGAAATGCTGTTTTTCCTGGTGGATGACATCCTGTTCACGGAACCGGTCGATCTCTATGATCTGTTAGCGTTTGACCCGGATGAGTATGTGCCGAGTCTTCGCATGGGCCAGAATCTCACCCGCTGCTATGTTTTGCAGACCCCGCAGCCTCAGCCGCAATTTTCCCCGCCGCCGGAGGGCCATACCGATAACATGGTCTGGCGATGGGCAGATGGAAAACTGGACTGGAACTACCCCCTGTCGGTTGACGGTCACTTTTTTGCCAGACGGGAAATCGCGGCAATGGCTTCCCTGATCTCGTTTGGCGCTCCCAATTCCTTTGAAGACCAGCTGCAGATTTTCAAACCGTTGTTTGACAGGCGTTATGGCATCGGATACAAGAAATCAAGGATGGTAAATGTGCCATGCAATCGGGTCCAGCAGGAAATCAACAACCTGTCCGGCAACACCCACCCGGATGAACTGTTGGCCAGGTGGCAAAACGGATTTCAAATTGATTATAAGAAAATTTACGGGACAAGCAACGAAAGCGCCCACCAGGAGCTGATCCTGCCTCTGATCCCCAGGGCATCCGCGGATTAAAAAAAATGACCATTTTTTTATTGATAATCTTTGCTGTTCTGATCATCCTTGCTGTGATGGAAGCGGGAATGTATTTCCTGGTCCATCACCCCCGCATTCTCAGGCTTTTTCCGCGCAGATTTCGAAACAGCATCACATACCTCTACATCCAGGGCGACCGGAAGATCATGCATTTTCAGGACGGGTGCGGATTATATTCACCCGATCTCGGCTACACGCTCAAACCCGGGTCGTTTACATACTCCGAAGTGGAGTTTACGAATGAATATCGCGTGAATTCCCTGGGGGTACGCGACGACGAAAAGGCGCTTGCGGCTCCGGACATTGTTTTTCTTGGCGACTCGTTTACCGTGGGCTGGGGCGTCAATCATGAAGATACATTTGCCCATCTTCTAGGAAAAAAGACAAAATTAAAAACATTGAACACGGCCATACCGTCTTATGGAACCGTAAGGGAAATGCTGATGCTGAGAAAGATCGACCGCTCCGCACTGAAATGCCTGATTCTGCAGTATTGCGACGACGACTACGACGAAAACAGGCTCTATTATCTCAATGGCAATCGTCCGCAAATCCTTCGCGCCGAAACGTTTAAAAAATATGCCGCCATCCATGGTAAACCCAAGACGTATTATCCGGGAAAGTATCTGCATTTGAAAATGAACAAGAAGCTGGAACGGTGGAAAACCAAACCGGCCAAAACACAGGAAGCTCACCCGATGAGCGACCTGGACCTGTTCATCCACGTCCTGAAGCAGAACGAAGATCTGCTGGTTGATATTCCCATGATTGTCTTTGAAATGAACGGAGTCAATCAGACCAACGCTTTTGTCACAGGGTTGAAGAAAAAAACCGCCGATCCGGATCAGCCGGCGTTTATCCGCAACCTGATCGTTCTGGACATGTCGCAGTATCTGGAAGACAGGCATTTTCTAGTGCTGGACGGCCATTTAAATCCCTCCGGCAACCAGGTGGTCGCAAACGTTCTTTATGAAACGATGCTGAAGACAGGCATTCTGCATCAAACAGCGGACCGGCCCGCCGCGGAAAGGCGCTATCCATGATCACTGTGAAAATCTCCACTTCACCCTGGCCGATCACCCGCCAGACACCGGGCGGGAAAGGCGTCTGGGGCGAGTGCCGATTTTTCTGCAACACGGACATTGACCGCAGCGATTACTGGTTCGTTCTGGAAGGCCCCGGCAGGAAAAAGGAGACCGCCGTCTGCCCGAAGGAAAACACGGTTTTCGTCGCTCATGAACCGCCCACTCTGAGAACATACAGGAGTGATTTTTTGCAACAGTTCGCCGCTGTCATCACCAGTGACGCCCGCATCGACCACCCCAACCCCGTTCTCCAGCAGTCAGGGCTGCCCTGGCATGTCGGCAGAAGACAAAAGGGACATGTCAATATGGGGTTCACCAAAGATTATGACGAGCTCAAAGCCATCACGTCCATTGACAAAACAAAAATGATCTCCGTCGTTTCATCTTCAAAAGCCATGACCGAAGGACACCGGCAAAGGGTTGATTTCGCCCTGCGGCTGAAATCCCATTTCGGCGACAAAATCGATTTGTTTGGACGGGGTCTCAATGAAATCGAAGACAAATGGGACGCCCTGGCGGATTACCGGTACCACGTGGCCATCGAAAACAGCGAGGTCAACCACTACTGGACGGAAAAGATCTCCGACGCCTTTCTGGCCGGATGCCATCCCATCTATCATGGCTGTCCGAACATTGCTCAGTACTTTTCTCCCGATTCCTTCACCATGATCAATATCAATGAACCGGAGAAAGCCATCGCGACCATCGAATCCTGCATTGAACAGGACCGTTATGCATCCTCCAGACAGTGGATCTGGGAGTCCAGGGAAAGAGTCCTGGATCAGTATAACCTGTTTCCCATGATTGCGGATTATATCGCCAAAGATATGCAGCGTTGGGCCACAGAGACGCGCAAGCCTGTCAGGGTGACCATCAGAAAAGAGCAGTCCGAGTCAAACCTGATCTACAAGTTCAAAAAAAAGATTCTAAGGCTTTGATTTGCCGACGCAGAAATCTCCAATGATCTCGTTTAAAAAAGCTCTTCCGGTCGCCTGCGTGTAATGATAGGGGTCTTCCAGGTAAAATCCTTCTCTTTTCGAATAAGGGCCTTCGGAAAAATCATAAATGTCCGGAAATATTTCCTTCATTTCCCGCCGCCAGCTCAAAAACCGTCTGTACGCCTCGATATTCTGAAGGGCCGCGAGTACGTCCGTGTTCAGAGGATTTATAAAAATGGCGTAGGGAGCGCCCCTCTCCTCCAGTAGCACTCTGATCTGCCTCACGTAATCCATACGTTTTTCCGAAAAGGAAAAATGGTCATAATAGTTTTGCACCAGCCCCCGGATAATCATGTTGTATTTTTGCTCATACTCTTCAGAACCGGCAGAAGCGGACTCCGTTGATAGGCCGGGATAATCAAACTGCCCGTTCGGTTTCATGCCGTATTTCTTGTCATTGTTGAACTTCATTTTCAGGGTCTTCCATGAATCTTTGACGGTTTGCGCACCCAGCAGGTACTCCACCTTTGTGTAGCGAAGGTCATTCCAGTCGCTGATTCTGACCAGCGGAAGCTCTCTTTCGTTGAACATGTAAAAATCAAAACCGATGAGCACGAGCTTTTCATTGCGCAGGTATTTTTTTAAATAGAAATACATCTCTTCCGGCACCATTCCTCGCATGGATGCATTGTAAAACCGGTAACAGGAAAGTTCATCGGGGTTGACATAGCCGGTTTTGCTGGAGCCCAGGAGAATGCCATCATGTTTGTATGTCAGGATGGCGTCCTTGACCTGCCTTTCCAGCACAAAGTAAACGCCGGTCCGGTTGTT
>MWDG01000171.1 GCA_002070455.1 Deltaproteobacteria bacterium ADurb.Bin151 | reverse complement strand
TCTTTCACCTGCGACAGGTCGTATCCCTCATTTTTAAGATTCGTTTTCTTGATTTTGTGTGTGGCCGTCCATTCGAAGTCCGGGACAAAGCGCACAAAAATCGGCACGGCATATTTGGGCAGGCTTGCTTTCAGATGTTGGGCCAGTTTGGTAATATCCGATGTTATCTTGTCATCTCTGATAATGGCGGCCATGCCTGCCTTGCCGTCGCTTCCCGGCATGGTAATCCCGTACACCGCGGAGGCGGAAACGCCGGGGAAGCTGTCGATGGCCTTTTCGACTTCCTGTGTGGCCACGTTTTCCCCCTTCCAGCGGAACGTGTCACCCAGACGGTCCGCAAACTGCGCGTGGCGGAAGCCCATATTCCTGAGCATGTCTCCGGTATTGAACCACATGTCCCCCTTTTTGAAGACATTGCGGAAAATTTTCTCCTCCGTCTTTTTTTTGTCGGAATAACCGGGGAAAGGGGTCTTTTCTGAAATCTCCATGATTAAAAGGCCGGTTTCCCCTTTTCCGACTTTTTTCATGTAGCCCTGTTCATTTCTGACAGGGGCATCGTTTTCCGTGTCATAAGCCACGATGGCAAAAGGCGTTACGCTGGTCCCGACGCTGTAGTCGATGTTTAGAAAATTGGTGAAAACACCCACGCCTTCTGCTGCGCCGTAAAACTCATAGATTTTCTCAATACCGAATCGCTTTTTGAAGGGCATCCAGATATCCGGCCGCAAACCGTTGCCGCATATGTATTTCAATGTTGTTTTATGGTCGTCGGAGCCGGCGGGAGTTGCCATCAGGTAGCGGCATACTTCCCCCACGTAAATAAAATGAGTGGCCTGAAACTGCCGGACGTCTTCCATAAATTTACTGGCACTGAATTTCCTGCGCAGGGCGACCGCCGCTCCGTTATACAAGGCCGGGGGCCAACCTACCGTGATTGCATTTGTATGAAAAAACGGAAGCGGGATGTAAATCGTGTCTGACGGCTTCACAGGCATGACAAAGCGTCCAAACCAGAACATGGCCGATACTGCCCGCTTGTTGATAATGACCGCCGCTTTGGGCAGTCCTCCGGTTGTGCCTGATGTATAAACATACGCCACGGTGTCTTTCAGGGTGACGGTCTTTGTGGTGGATGGATTTTCAGTGCTTTTGCTTTCCAGTTCACCCGTAATGTCGGTAATGTCAGCGGGCTTTAGTTTTCCTTCGTCCCGGACCATCACGAGTGTTGATTTTGAAAGATCGATTCCGGGGCGAGCTTCGCTGAAGAAGCTATAGCATTCCTCGCCGATAATCACGACCTTGCCTTTATTCAGGTTGAAACTGTGGACAAGCGACTCGCCGCGCTGGTTGGTATTGATGAGCGAAGCGATGGCCCCCACCTTGGAGCAGCCACAGTATGCGGCAAGCAGATCGGGCCTGTTTTCAAAACATAGCGCCACGATATTGCCCCGTTCAACACCGTTGGAGAGAAGAAAGTGGGCGTAACGGTTGGCCCGCTCATTCAGCTGGCGATAGGTCAGCACTCCGTCCGGCGATTTGACTGCCGGATTGTCCGGGTATTGTGCTGCAATTTTTTCCAGTTGCAGGCCCCATGAATTGCCGGTATTGCTTCCGATGCTTTTGAGCCCTTTTACCAGGTTGAAGATCATTGAAGGCAGACGTGGAAGAATCTGAAGGACTTTCATGGTGAATTCAGTTGCACTGATGGTTGTGGGGATTTTTGTCGGTTGCATGCTTATGGTCTTCACTCCTTGTTTTTTTATACGACTTTTTAAAACTATCGCCTAATTGATTCAGATGGTTTAATCAGCAATCTGCATCATCTTACACGGAAACGATAGCGTGCGGATACGTAGTATTGCCCCGCCCGGTAATTGTAATAAGCCCGTGCCTCATATCTTCCCGGCCCCGGAGACCTGAATGTGATCACACCCCGCTGGGCTCCATTGGGCATATATTGATAGTCCCCGGCTGATGTATCCGGAGCGCCTGCCCCAACAATACAGATCCAGTCCCTTGAATAGCCCGGTGCGTTGTAAAAATACACACGGATTCTTTCGCCCCGGTGATAAACACGTTTGTCCGTTTCAATCCACGCTCTTCGATCGGCCATTGCCGACTGGCAGCAAAAACCCAGGATGATTAAGACAATGACGGAAGTGATGAATCTTCTTTTTGCATTTTTCGTTTCCATTTTCTTCTCCCTTTCCCTAGATGAGTTTATAGAGACCTGCCTTTGTATGAATCGTCTGATGGATCGGAACTTCTTTACATGCATGAATTTATTACAGGAAACAATTGTTTGTCAAGATAATGCTGGCATCAAAATGTTGTTTTGGCGGCAAATACTGCGCAAAAGTTCAATTACAACAGGCAGGGGCTACTTTGCTGGAAAAGTTGATTTATAAATCTTTGACGGAAAACACGTATGTTTTGTTCACGATCATGTCTTTCTCTTTCCCGCAGAGATAGATGAACCGGGGGGTGAAATTGAGATAGTCGCTGACGCGGGATCTTTCTTCGGGCATTTCAATAAAAAAACTCATGTCCAGTGTTTCATGATTGGTTAATTCAACCTGCACTCGTTTTTCGCGGCTCAGCAGCGTTTCTTCTTCAAGGTCCCTTTCGGAAATTTCCAGATATATGATGTTGTTTGTATTGATAAAAAAAATCGATCCGGTGTTGATATCTTCTACGGGAAGAAAGGCCGAACTTGAATTAAGGATGTCCAGGATGAGTTCTTTCCCCGAGTGTTCATTTGCGTAAGGGCTTAAATAGAAATGAACATCCAGTTTCTGACCATCGCTACGCAGCACAGTTGCCCGGTGTTTGTTTTTTTCCACTTTCATCTGATGCCCCTCCTTTTGCGTTCAATGTTGACGCTTAAGTTGATACAGACCTTACAGGGACTCATGTCTGTGATTCCTGATCAATCATTTTTTCAAAAAGTTTCTTGTCCAGCGCCTTTTCATAGGCCGCTCTGGCTGTGATCTTGTCTTCCTTGATCAGTTGGAGAAGATGCTGATCCATGTTCTGCATCCCGATATTGGAACCGGTCTGGATCAGAGAATTGATCTGGGATATTTTGCCTTCCCGGATCGTGGTGGCCAACGCTGATGAGCCGAGCAAAATTTCAATCGCCGCACACCTTCCTTTGCCGTCCCTGGTTTTTAAAAGCTGCTGGGCCACCACTGCGCTTAAGGACTCAGCCAGCATGGTTCTCGTCTGTTCCTGCTGGTCGGCAGGGAAAGCGTTGATGATCCGGTCTATCGTTTTGGCTGCACTGTTGGTGTGCAGGGTACCAAAGACCAGAATTCCCAGCTCCGCACAGGTGAGCGCCAGCGATATGGTGGCGGTGTCTCTCATCTCGCCAACGAGGATAATATCCGGGTCTTCGCGGCCGGCCACTTTCAGCGCATCGGCAAAGCTTTTTGCGTGGGTTCCGATTTCACGCTGGGTGAAAAGGCATTTTTTGTTCGGGTGGACGAACTCCAGCGGGTCTTCAATCGTGATGATGTGGGCATCGCGCGTTTCATTAATGTAATTGATCATTGCCGCCAGGGTGGTCGATTTTCCGCTCCCCGTCGGCCC
>MWDG01000170.1 GCA_002070455.1 Deltaproteobacteria bacterium ADurb.Bin151 | reverse complement strand
TGTTGAGAAGGTTGACCGTATCCACGTAAACATCGTCGATGAGGGCTTTGCATCTTGAGGAAAGTCCGGATTCCCACCAGTCTACCTTGCAGTTGTAGGGATCAAACGCTACGGCCGGGATCAGGATGTCGTTACCGCCGGCATCCATGAAAATGGTGTTGATGTTCGGATTATCGGCCCTAGCATCGTCATACTGGTCGGAGACGTGACTGACCATGGACCCGGACAGCGCGTAGCGGCGGAAAGTCTGACCGGACCAGCTGTGCAGATAGTCCTGAATCTTACCGGAAAGAGCAAAAATAGAATCGCCCAGATTCACGACATCATTGCGGGACGCATTGGTGATGATCGGAACGCTCAGGAGCGAACAACCGGTTGCTACGAGCAATGCTGCAACAATAATGAGACGCCTGACATACTTCCCTGGTTTTGTACCCTTCATGCATTTACCTCCTCTTTGTTTGTTTGACGAACACCAGATTATAAACCCTTGCCTGATCACTTATAAAAACAAACCCTGTTTGGACCCTTTCGATGAAAAGGGATAAACAACAAATAAAGGCAACACACATCATTTCTAATAGCTTGCAGCTAATTAAACAGAAAAAAGCAGGCATGTAAATACTACTAAAGTTGTATTATAAAGGGCATTATAAAAAACGGGCGTTATTGAATGAACATTCTTATGATTTGTCAATTAAAACAATCATCTGCTGATATTAAACCGGCCGACTGATCAGTCGGTTTTCGCAGTCAAAACGTGTTAAAAGCATTTATTTCCCAATTCCATTTTTTCAACGGACTTTATCCGGGATTTGAGAATCAAACGACAATATGTTAGCAGTGGTCAGCAAAAAACTGTTTGCCGCGGGGCAACCCTTCTGATCGTGCAGACTGACTCGGATGAATCTATCCGGTAAAAAGACTGAAAAAAAATACAGCGGTGATAATTGCCGTCATCACAGGTTTAAAATGCATCCCACAATCTACCTTGCGCCAATCCAGGGAATAACGGACAGGATATACCGCAACCTGTTTTCTGTTTATTTCAGGGGCGTTGATGCTGCCTTTGCACCTTTTATCTCGCCGTCGAAAAAAATGAAACCCGATAATCCTCAGATTCGTGAACTGGAGCCCGATCTGAATACCGGCGTCCCCGTAATACCACAGATTATGACATCCAGTCCGGAGGACTTCACAGCACTCGCCAATGATCTTTTTGAAATGGGATATGGCACGGTAAACTGGAATCTCGGGTGCCCCTTCCGCATGGTTGTGAAAAAAGGCAGAGGAGCCGGCATGCTCTGTCATCCGGACAGGATCGAATCTTTTCTGGAAAAAACGATTCCTGTTTTAAAGCCGAAATTGTCGATTAAGCTCCGGACAGGATTAAAATGTTCTGACGAGGCACTTCGCCTCATTCCTATCTTCAACCGGTTTGATCTTGATGATCTGATCATCCATCCGAGGACAGCCGCGCAGATGTATGGAGGCGACGTTGACCTCGAAATGTTCGAACGGTGCCTGAACCTCTCGAAGCACAGGGTTGTCTATAACGGCGACATTTATTCAATGGAAGACTTCAATACTCTTGCCAGCCGTTTTCAACAAGTCAAAACCTGGATGATCGGCAGAGGCCTCATCGGGAATCCGTTTCTTGCAGAAGAAATCAAATCCGACATAAAAAAAACACGCCATGAAAAAGTTCAAATCATCAGGGAATTTCACGACCATTTATTCGAAGAATATTCAAAAATTCTGTCGGGCCCTGCACACATCACCAATAAAATGAAAGAAATCTGGACCTACATGGCCGGTTTTTCTGAAAATGCCGAAAAAATAAGGAAGAAGATCAATAAAACCCATCACCGTGATGCGTATATCGGCGTCGTCAATAAGATATTTGATGAACTTGTCTAGAAAACCGGAGAACTTATGCCGGTGATCTTCCGGTTTATGCAATCAATATCCTGTTGACAGATCATTTCAATATTCGTATTCTTCGCGCACAAAAGAAAACCGTTAATCAATTTCACATCATTTACAGGAGGCATGATGAAAAAGTTATCCGGGAAAACCGTTTTTCTGACCATTGCCGCAGCAGTCATTATACTTGCCGTTTTCATTTACCTCTTTGCACCGTCCTATCTTTACAAAAGAGCAATGGACGGCATGCGCAAAGATGCAGGGCTGACATTAAAAACCGTGAACATCCCTGATTTTAAAATAGTCTACTTCGAAGGGGGAACCGGCGAACCCATCATCATGCTGCACGGATTCGGCGCCGACAAAGACAACTGGCTCAGGTTTGCAAAGTATTTCACGTCCGGCTATCGGGTGATCATTCCCGATCTTCCCGGTTTCGGCGAAAGCTCTAAACCCGAAAATGCGGAATATACGATCATGGCCCAGGTGGAACAATTAAATGTGCTCGTCAAGGAACTGAAGCTGACCGATTTTCATATCATCGGAAACTCCATGGGCGGCAATATCGCCGGTACTTTCGCCGCGACACATCCGGAAATGGTCAGGACTTTGGGGCTTTTTGATGCAGGAGGCGTCAAATCACCGGTAAAAAGCGAACTCCACCTGATTATGGAAACAGGCATCAATCCTCTGATCGTAAAAAATGTAGAAGATTACGATCGATTGCTGGCCTTCAACTTTTACAAACCTTTTCCCATCCCCTCTTTCATAAAGAGGGTTTTGGCAGAAAAAGCGTTAAAAGCCTCGGAGTTTAACCAAAAGATTTTCAAGGAAAGCCTGGAATCTGATTTTCTCATGCTAGAGAGCAAACTGGGGATGATCAAGGCGCCAACCCTGATTGTTTGGGGAGATTCGGACAGGGTTATTCATGTTTCTTCCGTGCCGGTTTTTGAGAAAAAGATAAAGAACGCACGATCCGTGATTCTCAAAGAATGCGGTCATCTGCCCATGCTGGAAAAACCGCAGGAAACGGCTGACGCATATCAGAATTTTCTAAAGGACAACCAAACCCGGGAAAACCGAAACCCTAAAGTTCAGCGCCCGTTGTGATATTCCTGTTTAAACAGGCTACCTCTTCCCCTTTAATGATGTCGTCCATTATAAATAGCGGGGCAGGATAACTTCCTGCCCCGCCTGTACCCTACATGATTTGCACTGTTATTTTTTCTTCAGATTGCGGAAATTTGGTTTTCGCTTCTCCATGAATGCCATCATGGCTTCCATGCTTGCCGGCCCGCCGGCCAGTCGATCCATGGCTTCCCGTTCTATCTTCAGGGCCGCTTCGATCCCCGCTTTATGGGCTGTTTTGAGGCATCGCTTCGTTTCCAAAAGAGAGGTCAAAGGCAGTTGAGCAATTTCTGTTGCCTTCTCCATGGCCTTTTGCAGAAGCTCATCATCCCTGAATTTGCGGGATGCAATGCCCGTTTCCAGGGCCTTGTCGGCGTCAATCCATTCCGTGGTAAAAAGCAGCTCCGCCGCCCGCTGCGGCCCGATGAGGACCTGCAGCATATAACTGCTCGCAAATTCAGGCGCCATACCCAGGCTGTTAAACGGTAGACGCATGCGCAGGCTTTCTCCGACATAAAGAACATCGCTGTGAAACAAAATGGTCGCGCCTCCTCCCACGGCAACACCCTTGGCCGCGGCAATCAACGGTTTATCAAAATCAA
>MWDG01000169.1 GCA_002070455.1 Deltaproteobacteria bacterium ADurb.Bin151 | reverse complement strand
GGAAAAATTCCAGACCCTTTTGAATTATATTTCAATTCGACTTACTTTTTATCGTCGGCGATCATGAGTTTGCCTCCGTGCTCCATCTCTTTGACCGCTTTCGAACGGGGCACTCCGAAACCTTCCATGAACGGTCGTTCTCATACCTGTTTTTTCTTTTTGCGGTTCTTAACAAGACAGCAAGAACGCTAAATGACTCTTTAAAAAATAACGCCTATCCGCATGCCGTACATATCCGCCTTTGTTTTCGGTTGATAATAACGCATACCATGCGAGTATTCGATATCCGATTTTGAAAAGCGCATACCGTCATAATAAATACTCGACTTGAACGATTTGTATTGAAGGCCTGCTTCAATGAACCAAGAAGGATCATTACCGGGCTTGAATGTAACATTCGGCCCCAGATCCGATTCATTAAAGAGAGCTTTGTTCTCATTGTATACTGGATATTTTCCTCCGGCTTCGACAAACAGATGATGATTTTCGCTTAATGAAAAAACACCCCTGAATCCGGATTTCAGATATAAAGAATACCATTCCTCAGGATAACCCGCTGCGCGAGTCAACCCATCAGAGGCGGTCGCTCCATGGATTTTCCTGTACCATCCGCGTAATCCGACACCCCCAAACGGTACCACGGAAAAATTTTCCGATAATTCAACTTGCCAGCCGATATCGAACTCTGCCTTTCCCTCATAGTAATCTGTATCAGAGCTTACATGAACGTCGGACTGAGTAGCGCCATCATAGTCCACCTGCCCTGCGATTATCTCAATGCGGGGTTTCAGAATAAGATGTTTGTCGAAAAATTCAGCATGGTAATCCCATCCAATGCCGAAGCGGGGACCGGATTCCTTTAATAATCTGTGATCATCAACAAACTCTTTCCAATTAAAATATTCCACAATAAAGGACAGGCCCATCTCTTCTGCGCAACTTTGAGGCGCCTGCATTAAATGGTAAAAGCAAAAAAGAATAAAATAAAATAAAACAATATATTTTTTATTGCATAGAATCTTTTTCATGAGCAACAATCTTTGAATTTAGCATTCAGCATCATGATTTGAAATCCTCATAAACAAAAGGGCTTCTATTGCCGCTTGCGACTTTTATTCCCAAGCAAGGGCATTGATCTCACCAACACAATGCTGCATCGTTCACAAAAAATCAATTCAAGGACAACTTTATTTATGAAATATTATTTTTTATCTTCTCCGCTAAAATGCCTTCCTTCTATATAATCTTTCCCGTGGGTTAACCCTTCTTTCCGGGACTGCCCGACCTTGAGGAATTTCCCAACCATCAGCATATGAGCTTCCTCAGGCAGTTCCTGATACTTCACATCGTCCAGAAATCCCCCGACAGTGCTCAAGATAACTTTTTGACGTTCCCGGTCGCCTGCATGGTTAACGACAGCAACCGGCGTATCTTTCGGGTAATGACGTTTGAGCTGCTCGAAGAGCTTCGGATAATCCAGATGCATGGTGAAGAAGACCATGGAGCTTTGCGTTGCCATTAACTTTTCATTGGTGTCGGTACGACCTGGCCAGTCCGCCATCGTCAGAATCACGCCATTGGTATCCCAGCCGTAAGGAGGACTCATTTTGACCGCCGCGCTGGAAGCCTGAAACGCCCCGACCCCGGGAATGATTTCCGACGGGATGTTCTTCGGCAGCATTTCCAGGAACAAGGTGATGCCGTACAACATGGGATCGCCCCATTGCAGGGAGGCGACATTTTTCCCCTTTGTGACGGCATCCTTTATTTTGTCCATCATGTCTTGACGGTATTTTGCCATTTGTATCGCTTTTGCTTTTGCCGCTTCACTCTTCAGCGTTTGAGGATCAACGCCGTAAAACACCTGGCTGCGATGACCAAAAAACCAGATTTCTTTTCCTTCGATCAAATCTTTCCATGCCGCCTTATCCTCCTCGCCTTCCAGGATAACAATATCCGCCTGCTTGACGCATTGCACGGCACGGAGCGTCATAAGATCGGGCACTGTGCCCATGCCGACGATGAAAAATTTTCCCGATGCGGCAAGTACGCCGCCCGCATAAAGCAAAAGGGAAATAAGAGTTCCCCAAAATATAACCCAACCATGAAATTGCTTTGACATTTTTTCCTCCCGTTTATTCTATTTAATTTTTAGCTTCTTAAAACCTGTATATACGGCTATTCCAACTGATAGGTAATGGGTATCACAAGCTGCGCTTCACCGGGCGGCCTGGGAAACGGAGCAGTGTCACGGACAGTCTCTATGGCGCTTTTATCCAGCACGGTGAAACCTGAACTTTGAATAATCTTGAACGCCTTCACAGATCCATTGGCCATAATGACAAAGGAAAGCACAACCTTCCCTTCCCATCCTTTTCTTCTCGCGGTATCGGGGTAGCTGACGTTTTTCAGAATCCGGTCCCGGATATAGGCAAAATTTTCGTTTAAATACTTTGTCACGACCGCTTCTTTGCCGCCATGAGCACTGCCGATGCTCGGGTTCGTTCCCGTTCCTTCCCTTGCCGTTGTCACCGTTCCGGGAGTGCCTTCTTGAACCGCTTTCCCTGTATCAGCTGTTCCCTGCCCGACCGGGCTGGTCTCCAGGTTGCGGGTTTCCGGAAGTTTCACGACCGGCGGTGTTTCAGGAATGGATGACGGCTGGGGTGACTCTTTCGGCTGATGAAAAGCTTCCTTTTCCGTCACGTTTTGACGGATGGCGGAACTTGTAAACTTTTTTTCTACAAAAGGCGCTGGCGCCGGCATCCCAACTCTTTTGATATCGGGCACAGGTTTTTGTAAATCAAAATCGAGGATGATCTCCTTCTTGTGCTGCCCTATATAAGTACTGCCAATCACGGCCAGAATAATAAGCACACTGTGCAGCAGGAATGATAGCTGGAATGCCCTTGTCTGGTAATTCATTTTGTTTCCTCGGTCTGAAGACTGATACGGGTAAATTCCAGTGTTTTGATGACATCAAGGACGCTGACAAAGTTTTGCAGGCTGATGCTCCGATCCGCTCTGATTAAAACAGGGATGTTTCTATTCATACGATCCAGATCGGTTTGCAATCCTTCCAGAGATACCGGCTGCGAATTCAAATAAATTCCCCCGGTCCGGTCGATTTCAATCGTCTGGGTTTTCAGGGTTTCTCCGGCACGGCTGTGAGCTTTAGGCAAGTCCATGGGAATCATGCCACTGGCGATAAAAGAAGACGTGGTCAGGACAATCGTCAGGAGCACCAGCATGACATCCACCAGAGGGATGACATTGATATAATCAAATTCCTTTTCTTCCACGTTCAATCTCCCAGGACATGAGCAGAACCTTAACTTTTCTCAAAAGAAAATTGTATAAACAGACGGCGGGAATGGCCACCAAAAGGCCGATGGCTGTGGCTTTCAGGGCCAGAGCCAGCCCCACCATGATTTTGCCTGTGTCCATAAAACCTTCCTTGCCGATCATGTAAAACGTAAGCATGATGCCCAGCACTGTGCCGAGCAAGCCAATATAAGGGGCATTGCTGCCGATGGTGGCGATAAGATGGATTTTCTTCGTCAGTTCCAATTCAAGACTTTTTTTATCCGGGAAGGCATCCAGCCTTATGTGTCTAAAATAATAAAACCGTTCGATGGCAATCCCGATGGCAATCATGCTTAAAAAAATTAATAGTCCGATAATCCCGTAATCAA
>MWDG01000168.1 GCA_002070455.1 Deltaproteobacteria bacterium ADurb.Bin151 | reverse complement strand
TCACCTCCATCCAGGTAACTTAGCAACCGGACAGTTTATGTGCTACAAAACCGGACAAATCATTTGCTTCTTACATCCTCTTTTATTTATCTTGACAGTCAAAAGGGTAATTCCTATACTTCCAGCGTAATAATTACATTTGTTTGGTTTCGAAGTACTGTCTGCGTTTTCGGTTTTTTAAAAGGAGGATCCAATGCGCTGGCGCGGTGAGCGGCAAAGCGACAATGTTGAAGACCGCAGGGGGATGTCGGTTTCCCGCGGAGCAAAAATAGGCGGTATAAGCGGCCTTGGTCTTGTAGCGGTTGTTGTCATCAGCATGTTTCTCGGCGTCGATCCGACTGCCCTTTTGCAGGTTGTCGGGCAAAACACCCAATCCACCACCATGTCTACAGAGCAGACAACTTCTGCCCCCGCCAATGATGACATGCGTAATTTCGTGGCCGTTGTTCTGGCCGAAACCGAAGATGTGTGGAACGAAACCTTTCAGAAAGCGGGACGGACGTATGAAGAGCCCAAACTGGTTCTTTTTTCCGGTGCCGTCGAATCTGCATGCGGCATGGCCGACGCGGCCGTGGGGCCGTTTTATTGCCCGACCGATCACAAGGTGTATCTTGATCTTGTATTTTTTGAAGACCTTCACTCCCGGTTTGGCGCGTCCGGTGACTTCGCCCAGGCATATGTGATTGCCCATGAGATAGGGCACCATGTTCAGACCCAGCTGGGCATCATTCAAAAAGTCAACGCGATGCAGGCACGAGCAAGCAAAACCGATAGAAACAAATTAAATGTGATGCTGGAATTACAGGCAGACTGCCTGGCCGGCATGTGGGCTCACCAGGCGCAGAAAAAACGCAATATTTTGGAAGCCGGCGATATTGAAGAGGGGTTGAATGCGGCAAGCGCAGTTGGTGATGACCGCATCCAGAAAAGAACACAGGGATACGTGGTTCCCGACGGATTCACCCACGGCAGCTCAGCCCAGCGCGTCAGATGGTTCAGGAGGGGATTGGAACAGGGAAACATATCGGCCTGCGACACCTTTAACGCTGACGAATTGTGAGTTTCATCTGCCCAGAGTACCGGGCTTGTTGTTATGGATTGCAGCTGAGAAAAGACGGCGCTGCAACACTTAAGCCGTGAAAAGTTTTCTCAGGAAAAACGAGACGTGATTCAGTTCAAACAAGGGAGGTGCATGACATGGCTGGTGATGAAGTCAAGAAAACAGAGGAACAGGATCCATGGGATGTCAAACAATACCATGAAGTCAAAAAAGGCGACACTCTCTGGAAAATCGCCGAGAAGTACTACGGCGACGGCAATCTTTACAAACAGATCTTCGAGGCCAACCGGGATATTCTCAAAAACCCTGACGTGATTAAAATCGGACAGAAACTGCATATTCCCTGATTGCAGATGTTGGAATATCAATTCGTACAATAATCAATACATTCAAAAAGAAAGGATAAGCCATGAAGAAAAAATTTTTGTGTATAGGAGTCATTTTGTTGTTTGCAGCATTGATGATTGTGGCCTGTGGCAAAGCCGACAAGAGCGCGGCAGAACTGGCCGTGAATTCAGCAACCCAGGCCATCGATACCGCCAAGACCGAAATCGGGAAAATTGCTCCGGATGAAATTGCCGCACTCGAAACCGCACTTGCTTCAGCCAAGGAAAAACTGGACAAGGGCGATTACAAGGCCGCCCTGACAGAGGCACAGGGACTTGTCACAAAGGTGAACGACGTCGTAGCAGCGGCGAAGGCCAAAAAGGACGAAGTGGTTGACAAAGTTGATCTGACAAAACAATGGAAGGATATGAGCCAGGGGCTGCCCAAAATGATGTCCGCCCTTCAGAGCCGTGTGGACATCCTTTCAAAATCCAAAAAGCTGCCCGGCGATTTGACTGCGGAAAAATTTGCAGAGGTAAAGTCTGAGCTGGCATCCGCAAAGGAAGACTGGACCAAGGCACAGGAAAGCTTTAAAGCAGGAAATCTGCCCGATGCGCTCTCTTCGGCAAAGGCCGTAAAGGAAAAGGCCGTAAAAGCAATGGAAACCCTGGGAATGAAGGTTCCGGCTTCAGCAAAATCGTAAACTGAAAAGAATCATCAAACAAAGGACGTGTTCTCTTGATTTCATGTGCAAAAGAAGAGAACACGTCTTCTTTTTCAATCCCCCAGTATATTATAACGTCATCAATTAAATAGTTAAACGATCGTTTCTGATTTGTCCTCCGCCGGCGGAGGTGGAAATGGCAGGGATTGCGGCTAGGACAATCCAAATAAGCAGGGTTACGCTGCGCGCCCTGCATGAACTGACAACCTCCCCCAACCCCATCAGGCTGTGTCGTAATGTCATTGCGAAGGAGCAACAGCGACTGAAGCAATCTCCTAAGTAGCCGAATACACGAGATTGCCACGACGCCTGAGAGGCGTCTCGCAATGACCGTTCTGCATTGTGACACAGCCTCCCTCCATGAAGGGGACAAATGAATCCCAATCTCCGGCACAGGGAAGACAACTTCATACGGAGGTGTTAAGCATTCAATTTAATTTTGTCGGTATCGTAAACTTCGCCGTTTTTGATGACCATCTGTGGTTTGCGGCAAGTCTCGATTTTTATCAGCGGATTTTCCTGCAGAATCGTCAGATCCGCATATTTCCCCAACTCGACAGAGCCGATCTTATCGGCCATTCCGATAATTTTTGCGTTATTGATTGTAGCGCACTGAAGGATTTCAGCGTTTGTAAATCCGATGCGTCCCAGCATCTCCATTTCGCGCCACAATGTTCCGTGATAAGCTAGAGGAACCCCTGCGTCCGTGCCGCAGCCAATCAAAATGCCCTGATCTTTCATGGCCATTAAATTTCCGGGGCCGACCAGCAGGATATTGAAGTAGATTTCAGGATTGGCCATATACTTGCCTTTTTGGTACAAGTTATCCAAACCGTATTTTCGATAGGTTTCCAGATAAGCGATATTACTTTCATGAATGGATCTTTCCGTGTAATCATCCAACAAAGAGTTGAGGTATTCCTGCCGGATCTCCATTTCCCGGTCAATGAAATCGGTTCGGTATTTTCCGGGCCTTTCAGCATACGCTTCTTCAGCGGCCAGCATCTGCCCGATAATCATGGTTGGAACAATGGCTATCTTCTTTTTAGCCATGGCGGCTACTTCCTTTTCTGTCAGCACCGCATCGGCAATGGAATGTTCCATCGAGCTGATGCCCTTTTGCAGGGCACGGTCAAACCCGAATTTCGTATGAACATGTCCGGACGTCGCCAGATTGCTTTTTTGCGCAAAGTCAAATATCATGTTTAAGTGTTCATCCGTGTACACGGGAATCTCGGACTTCCCGGCCAGGCAGGATTTTTTGTCCATGGTCAGCTTAATAAACGAGGCACCCCGGGAGCTGTTTTCACGCATCTTTTCTGCCAGTTCTTTGGTGTCTTTGAACCATAAACTCATATCGCCGGTCAGCGCCGCCCCCATAGGCAGAAAAATGCTTACGTCCGCGGGATCAATGGACGGATGGCCGCGGTATATATTGGTGAAGGAATTGCAGTAAACAACGCGCGGACCGGTGAGTTCGCCTTTTTCGATTTGCAATATAAAGTTATGCAGTACTTTCGGCATCGCGCCCATGTCGCGGACGGTGGTTACGCCATGCTTGATCTGTTGAACGTAATTTCTTTTCAGT
>MWDG01000167.1 GCA_002070455.1 Deltaproteobacteria bacterium ADurb.Bin151 | reverse complement strand
GTCTGCGGGCAAAGGGACGCTAAGCGAGGAAATGCCGGAAGCCTATAAAGATCTGAACGATGTTGTCCAGGTGGTTCATGATGCGGGCATCGCGAAAAAGGTGGCAAGACTCAAGTCTATTGCCTGTATAAAAGGTTGAATATAAAACGAATTTATTCGATTCTTTGATGGCAATTGTAGAGGCATGCCCTGAGCGAATATCCCCGAAACATTGTGGCTCTTAGCGAAATGGAGCACCAGACAGTCGAACTGTTTGAGCCCACAGGGCGAGTTTTCGACTGTCGCGAAATGAGCCTTAGAGCCACATTTGCAGGGGATTCTGAACGAAGGGTATGCCCCTACAATTGCCTATTATAATTAAAATATTTCTGTTCGAATTGACTTTTTTACAGGCTCGGCATAAAAATATCATATAACTATAATACGGAGAACAGCATGGCCGAAATTATTTTTGATGAAAGTGAAGACTGGGATAAACGTGTTTTGTGCAGTGACGGGTCCTGTATCGGTACCATAGGGGCGGACGGCAAGTGCAGGGAATGCGGGAAACCATATGAAGGTATTCTGCCGGAAGGTCACGGGACAGAATCAACTCATCAGACGGTTTTGGAAGAGACTAAACAGGTATCGTCAGACGCCACGGAATCCGACGATTGGGACAAAAGGGTTTTATGCAGCGACGGCAACTGTATTGGAGTGATCGGCCCGGATGGCAATTGCAAGGAATGCGGAAAGCCATCGTAATATAAATGAGAAAACAGATACATAAAGCGGCAGGTGAAGTTTCATCTGACGCTTTTTTGTTGATGTTTATAAGTTTTTAACCAGACTTCTTTCCAAGATTCAGTGGGCAAACCTTCAGGCATTCATCGCAGCCGATCCAGTAATTGTGCCCGGCGGTGTTGATGACCCGCTCGATATTTTTTAAACCGGTCTCGCTGCTTAAGGCCAGCGGATAAATGGCATGCTTGATCGTGTGGCCCAGGCAGGTCATTTTGTTGAAATTGCCGTCCTGGTCGAAAGCTTTTGCCGGGCAGGACTTCATGCAAGCCGCGCAGTTGGGAGGACAGGGATCGGGCGAAAGCATCGGGTCTGCTTCAATCACGGCGTCCGTGACCACTGCCCCTAAACGTAAAAGCGAACCGTAACGCGGATGGTACGCTTGTCCGCTTCGTCCAAAACTGGCGAGTCCGGCATTGACTGCGGCGTGTTTCAGGGACAAGAGACCCCAGGGTTCAAACTGATGAAAGACCATCGGGGCGTAACTGGGAGCAGGCACAGCCAGATACCTGCTGAGAGACTCGATATAGTTGCACAATGAGAGGGCGATGTGATCAATGCGGGTATAAGCGCTGTGGTAAGTCCGGTGCAGCGCGTACAGGTTATAATCCGGAGATTTAAGCATGCCCCTCGGAACGGTAATGCCGAAGACGATGACGGTCTTTGCATTGCGGCAGATGCACGCAGGATGATGCGCTTCCGGGACGCCTGCAAAACGGTCCACCGGGGCAAATCCCAGGTCGGTCACCTGCGGCTTGAGAAAATCAGAAATGGCTTGTTTCAAGGATTCCTCCTTAAAACTCATAGAGCTTAGCTCCCGGTACCACTGTAAACTTGTGTTTCAATAAAACGTCGATAGCTTTTTCCGGATCATCAAACCGGAAAATGATCACGGCGTTCTGACCGCTTTTTTCGACAAAGGCATAGAGATATTCAACATTGATGGCATCCTGAGTCAGGGCTTCCATGATGCTGTGCAGACCGCCCGGCTGATCGGGAACTTCAACGGCCACGACAACGGTTTTGCTGACGCGGAATCCCGCGTCCTTGAGGACTTTATTGGTTTTTTCCACATCGTTGACGATTAAACGCAAGATGCCGAAGTCTACGGTTTCCGCCAGCGACAGGGTGCGGATATTGATGTTGTTTTCCTTCAGTACGCGGGTGGCATGGACAAGTGAACCGGGTTTGTTTTCCAGAAAAACAGAGATTTGTTCGACTTTCATATTTCCTCCAGATTTCTTTTTTTGCATATTGCCTGTGGGAGGCCGCCGTGGCATCCGCATGGAAAATCGGGCCATTTCCCGCGGGATGCCGTGCTTCCCTGACAACGAACGGCATCAAATGACGCGTTTGTCGATGACTTTAGCGCCTTTTTCTTTCAACGTTTGCGGGGTTACCAGTTTGACGCGTGGAGATATGCTTAAATAATCCTTCATGTCTTTCACAATTCTTTTTTCAATGATCTGCAATTCCTTGACGCCTCCTGATTCACTGAAGAATTTTTCGCCGACTTCCACATGGAGTTCAACGGCGTCCAGAGCACCGACTTTGTCGATAATCAGTTGATAGTCCGGCTCGACACCCTGGATTTCCTTCAGGATGGCTTCCACCTGTGAGGGGAAGATATTGATGCCGCGGATCGTCAGCATGTCATCGCTGCGCTTCAGCACGCGTTCCATCCGGATATGGGTGCGGCCACAGCGGCAGGGTTCGGGAATCAGGCGTGATATATCGCCGGAACGGTAACGGACCAGTGGAAACGCTTCTTTGGTCAGACTGGTAAAAACCAGTTCGCCTTCTTCTCCTTCGGGCAGGACCTCGCCCGTTTCGGGGTTGATGGTTTCAACGAGAAAATGATCCTCGAAGATGTGCATACCCTGCCGGCCTTCCAGACATTCACTGGCCAGACCGGGCCCCAGCATTTCTGAAAGACCGAAAATATTGAGCGCTTTGATCCCGAAAGCGTTTTCGATGGCTTCGCGGGTTTTTTCGCTCCACAGTTCAGCCCCAAAGATGCCGACGCGAAGCTGCAGGGATTTCATATCCACGCCCATGGCAACACCTTCCTCGGCAAGATGCAAGGCATAGGACGGCGTTGAACATAACACGGTCGGTCCGAAGTCCTGCAGGAGAGTTATTTGACGTTTGGTGTTGCCGTCAGACATGGGAATGACGCTGGCCCCGATTTTTTCCGCCCCGTAATGCAGGCCGAGGCCTCCGGGGAGCAAGCCATAGCTGAAGGCGTTATGGACGATATCGTTTTTGGTCAGACCGGCGGCGACAAGGGAACGGGCGGTCAGTTCTGTCCAGGTTTCCAGATCCCGTCTTGTATAACTGAACACGGAAGACCGGCCGGAGGTGCCGGATGAT
Source organism: Deltaproteobacteria bacterium ADurb.Bin151 (assembly GCA_002070455.1). Lineage (GTDB taxonomy): Bacteria > Desulfobacterota > Syntrophia > Syntrophales > Smithellaceae > UBA8904. The sequence continues at coordinate 578 of MWDG01000167.1, read as the reverse complement.
GCATGCAGGCGGACAATGTTGCTCATTGGAACGGCAAAAAGCCCGAAAGGATAGTTGTTGCGAAGGTCCTGGCGCGTAATAAAGGGAAGCTTTTTTAAATCATCAAGGGAACGAAAGTCATCCGGCGAAATTTTGGCAGCATCCAGAGACTTTTTATAAAAACCGACGGAGTGATAAACCCGTTGCAGGACCCGCTGGAGTCTTTTGACTTGCAGCGCTTTTAGTGCCTCACGCGGCAGGGTTTCAAATTCTTCATTATAGATCATAATAGCGTCTCCCTTGCTCGAATAATCAATATACAGGCAACGGATGTCGCCTGGTCAAATCGGATTTCCAGAATTGATGAAAGTGCAGCCTTTTTCCTTTGAAGAAGTTTAACAAAACTTTACGTCTGTGGCAAGAAGCTTTCCATTTTAAAAAGATAAAAAAAACTGCATAAAATTAAATAATTCTTTACGGAAACACACCGGTTGTGTTACGAAGAATAAAAGGTTGCTTCATGACCCAATTACAGCAATTTTCACAGGTTTTAGAAAATTGAGACTTACGATCAGCCGCAAATTGTTGCTGGGTTATTT
>MWDG01000166.1 GCA_002070455.1 Deltaproteobacteria bacterium ADurb.Bin151 | reverse complement strand
ATGTTTTGACAAGGTGAAGAATGCCTCGATTCCTCCTCTTTGGGATGGGAAAGCGGCTGAGAGAATTTGGAAGGTCTTAACAAAGACCGGTTGATGGTTCATGGTTAGAAAAACAGGCTGAAGAAGAACAGTGGATGGTGAAAAGAAAGAACAAAAGGTAAAGATGGGGTTGCATTTCATTTTATTATTAATTATAATAAGATTATGAAATACGATAATTTGACGAAAATAATTAAAGCGCCTTATTTTTCGAGAAGCGATGCCTTGTTGGGTGACCAGAAACTTTTAGATTATCAGCTTAGTTTATGGGTCAAGAAAGGGAATTTGCTGCGTTTGAAAAATGGGTTGTATGCCTTCGCAAAGGATAAGGAAAAGATTAAAGGCGAAGAAATAGCGGCTTTTATTTATGAGCCGAGTTATTTGAGTCTGGAATGTGCATTGGCCTGGTATGGTTTTATTCCTGAAATGGTTTATGCGTATGTCAGTGTGACGGCACGCATCAACAGGCGGTTTACCAATGACTTTGGAACCTTTTTGTATCGGCATATTAAGTCTGAACTTTTCTGGGGATATACGGAAATGAAAACAGAATATGGGCATTACCTGCTGGCGGAACCGGAAAAGGCGTTGTTGGATTATCTATATTTGAATCTATCGAAAATCAGAAATGAAAACGACTTTGCCGCTGTAAGGTTGAACTTGGATGTGATTAAAGAAAAAATAGATTCCGATAAATTTTTAAAGTATCTCTCTGCTTTCAATATCAATAAAATGAAGGTTTGGGCTTTGCGATGCTTACAATAGACCAGATTTCCCAATATTTTCCTGAAGCCTTGCGCCGGAGAAATCCGCAGGGCGCTTTGGTGGAATATTTACAGCATGAGCTCCTGGACTCGATATTTAAGGAGAAGTCAGCGGCAGGGTTGTGTTTTATCGGCGGCACCGCGATTCGTATTCTCTACCAGAATCCGCGATTTTCAGAAGACTTGGATTTTGATAATTTTGGTCTATCCTTCAAGGCTTTCGAAAAGCTTTTGGGAATGGCATGTAAGGATATGGCCAATAAAGGTTTTGTTGTGGAGCATCGTTTTGTGGAACGCGGCGCGTACCATTGTTATATAAAATTTCCTGACATTCTCTATCAGGCAGGAATTTCTCCTCATAGTTCAAGAAAGATTCTGATTCGCATTGATACCGAAGCCAAGAAGAAGGATTACGAGCCGCAACCTTATATCTTGAACAGATTTGCTCTGTATCGGCAAATATGGACGGCACCTGCGTCGGTTCTGCTGGCTCAGAAAATGATGACAGTCGTGGAACGAAAACGAGAAAAAGGTCGGGATCTTTTTGATGTATCTTATTTAATGGGATTGGCGGTGCCTGATTTTAGCTATATCACCAAATGTATGGGATGCGATAAAAAACAATTTTTAAAATTGTTCGATGAAAGATTAAAAGAGCTGGACTTGAACTTTTTGGCTAATGATGTTGAACCATTTCTTTTTTCGTCAGAAGACAAGGCACGTCTATTAACTTTTCGCGATTATTGGAAAACGCAAAATATGTAATCGCAGAAAGGCTTCATGCCGGGTTTATGGTTTATGGTTTATGGTTTATGGTTGATGGAAAATAATTAGATTCCTCTTCGCTGACGCTCATCGGAATGACATATCAAATACCTGTGAATAGAAAATAGTTATCCCACCACCTTTAGGTGGCTGTGACGAGCTTCGCTACACTTGCTCTCAGCGAGTGTCATTAATATTTGATGGTTAAGAAGCACAAGATTTCTCCCTACGGTCGAAATGACAAAGGATAGTTCGACATGACAGAACGGCACATTGGTAGGAGGTGGATATGAAGGTTAATTGTTTGAGAATTGCTTTTTTCATTTTGTTCGCAGTTTTTGTTCTGCATGTTCCGGGTCCTGCGGCGCTGGCGGCGTCCACCAATTACTGGTTTGATAATGAACTGGATGCGGATCTGGATGATCTGGCGGGGGCGGGTCTGATTAAGGATCAGCTTTCGTCGTTCAAGCCGGTAACACGTGGTGAAGCCGGACGGCAGTTTGCGGCGGCGCTGGATCATTGTTCCGGCATGGAAACGCCTTCGGCGGAATGCGCTCTGCTGCAGACGCATGACGGGAAGTTTTTTGCTACGGAAATTGCCGAGGCCCTGACGCCGAAGAATGTCAAGGGTCATGTTTTCAGACCGGTGGAAAAGCTTTCGCTGTCTTATCGCTATTATTCCGATCCGTTCTCCGTTTTCAATAATGAGGGGATCGATTACGGCGAAGGGCATAATGCGGTGGTGCAGCTTCAATCGCATGCCCGGTTGTTCAAGGCGCTGTCGTTTTTTGTGCAGCCGGCGCTGATTTATAATCAGCATGAGCGGTTTGATGATGAAAGCAATGTCGATGTGCGTCTTCATAAGGGTTATGCGAAGCTGACGTTATATAATTTTGAGATTCAGGCCGGCAGGGATTCGCTGTGGTGGGGGCCGGGGTATCATGCCGCCCTGCTGATGTCGCGCAATGCGAAGCCTCTGGATATGATTAAGCTGTCCAATCCGGAGCCGGTTGTGCCGCCCTGGATTTTTTCCTATCTGGGGCCCGTGCAGTTTAATCTGATTTTTTCGCAGCTTCATGATGTACGCACCGGCGCTGAGCTGATTAATCCTTTTCTGTACGGCCTGCGGGTGGGGATTAAACCGCATCCGTATCTGGAACTTGGCGGCTCGCATCTGGTGATGTTCAGCGGCGCGGGCCGGCGCGATCTGAGCGCGGGCGATGTGCTCAAGATTCTTTACGGCAATACCAATCCGGACCCGGGCAAAAAGACGGACAGCAATTCACAGTTTGCCGTGGATGCGGCGCTGATGATTCCTAATTTGCAACGATATCTTCTCGCGGTCGACGGGGTGAAGCTTTATGTAGAATGGGGAGCGGAGGACAGCGGCTTCCCGCCGGACAAACGCGCATATCTGACGGGACTTGCGCTGTACAAACCCTTCGGGCTGGAAACGGCGGTTCTGCGGGCGGAGTATGCGGATTTGTCGCCCGGCAGTATTCCGGATGCCTGGTACCGTCATCCTTCTTATCCGATGCGCAATGACGGGCGCGTGTTCGGGCATCACGCGGGCAGCGATGCGGAAGATATTTTTGTGGAATGGTCGCAGCGGTTCCAGAAGGTGTTTTACAAGATCGGATTCGACCGGGAAAGAAGCGGTGAGCATTCGCAGGCGTTTGCGCAATCTAAAAATCAGTATTTTTTGGAATGCGGTTACCGGATTCATGAAAACGCCGATGTGACTCTGCACTATGGTTTCGAGGATATCAAGAATTTTGAGTATGTTCAGGGCGAGCGGGAGAGAAACCACTTTGTTGGGATTGAAACCTCGTTTGAGTTTTAGGTTTAAGAAAGACAGTTTTACGTTTTAGGTGTTACGTATTAAGTCAAAAATACAAGACTTCTCACATACATTCGAAGTGACACGGTGGTTCAAGGTTCAAAGTTCAACGGTCCTAAATACTGTGAAAAGTGAATAGTGAAAGGTGAAGTAATGAAAGTATTTTTAGTTGCCGGGGCGCGGCCTAACTTTATGAAGATTGCGCCGATTTACAGGGCGTCGCGGAAAGTGGCCGGCGTGAACTGCCAGATTGTGCATACCGGCCAGCATTATGATTATGAGATGTCGCAGGCTTTTTTTGAAGATTTGGAAATTCCCAAACCG
>MWDG01000165.1 GCA_002070455.1 Deltaproteobacteria bacterium ADurb.Bin151 | reverse complement strand
AGATCCATCGAGAACGGGTCCTTATGGAACAGGCCACGTTATTATCCGGACGGATTTATCATGCAGTCCGTGCCTGTTGAAAAAATGTGCGACAAAAAAATGTATGACGGATATCCAACCTGAACTGGTACTGGCTGCAGTTGAAAAATTATTACGCGATCGTTTGTGACTCTGTCTTTTTACGAACCAATAAGCTGAGGAAAGTAAACAGGATAAAGCTGACGGTCAGAAAGATCACCACCACCCATAAGTTATAGGTATTGGCCCACAGGAGTCCGGCGCCAACCGCAAGCTGGCCCGCGGCATACAGGAGCGTGACTTTCCGGTGAGCCATCCCGGCCTCATTTGCCAGCAGCTGGTACAGGTGACGGCGGTGCGGACGGAAGAGATTTTCATGATCGCGAAGGCGGATGGCCATTGTTGTCAACTCGTCTGCATAAAACGGGAAAAGCAGCCCGGCAAAGCAGACCATTTCATGATAGTTGCGGGCCAGTATCACGACCAGGGCCGCGAAAACAAAACCTAAAAGAATACTGCCAACGTCCCCCATAAAGACTCTGGCCCGCGGCATGTTGAACGGAAGATAGCCCAAACAGGCTAGCGCAATGCAGATCGAGAGACGTGGCATAGCGGCGGGGTAAGTGCCTGCAGGAGCCAGATACAACGTATAGATGCCCAGAAGTCCAAAAGCGATTATCCCACTCAGACCGGCGATACCGTTGATGCCATCCATAAAGTTATAAAAGTTTGACGTACCGATAATGAAAAGCAGTATGAGAGGAAGAATCAGAAAGAAAATAAACGGGGAAAAGCCGAAAGAGGACAGGGCGAAATGTTCACTCAGCCCGGGCAGCAAGGGAAAAAGGAAAAGCACCGTGGCGACCAGCTGGACTGCAAGCCGGAATTTCACCGAAATACGGATGTAATCCCCGTAGAAACTGACGATGGAAATGAGAACCGCGGCAAAAAGAAAGGTCGTCGGGATGCGCAGCGTAAGCCCCGCGGCAATAAAGGCCGCAAGAATTCCGACACCGCCGCCCCGTGGAGTAAGCTCCGTGTGGGAGCTGCGTTCGTTGGGAACGTCCAGAAGGTGTTCCCTGAATGGTATTTCGGCAATAAGCCACGAGCCTGCCGCACCCAGCCCCGCGCAGGTGATAAACAGCATGAGAATCCGATGCTGCGTAACCCAGCCAACAAGCTGATGAAAACCGGACTGAATATCCTGCATCATAAATCTGTCTGCTGCCTCCCGCCAACCTGACGCATTTCCAAAATCGTTTCCTTCCAACCGGCCTTTAAATCATATTGCGGCATAAAACCGATTTTTTTCTGAAATAGGCTACCGTCAAGCGCAATATCTTCGGTATATTTATCCATCATCTCTGCCGTCACCGGCGACCTGAAACCGGCAGTGCGGATTCCAGATTCCATAAAACGGACCAGCGTTCGTATCGGCTCTACAGGCAATGATAAACGGGGCGACCTGCGTCCGAGTCCTGAGCAAATCGCTTCGATAATTGCATTCAGCGTATGAAAACCGCCGTCGGTCACATTGAAAAGCCTTCCTGCAGCTTCAGGATGAAAAACAGCCTGCACAACAGCACGGCCGACATCCTTATCATAAATCAGCGTTCTCCGGTTTAATCCGTTCCCTATGGGAATAAAACGATGATTTGCCAATGCATGTGTCAGTCGCTCATAGTTTCCCTTGATGCGGGAACCATAAATCGCAGCAAAACGCAAGACAGTCCCCAATGGCTGACCATCAGCGCCACTTGCATTTAAAACAATTTGCTCAGCTGCAAGTTTGGTCTGAGCGTATAATGTATCAGGACAGGGCGTTGAATCTTCCGTTAAGATTTGACCGCCGGACGGTCCGTAAACGGCAATGGTACTGAACAAAACAATACGTTTTACACCCGCCTCAACTGCTGCATTTACGACATTGCTTGTCCCCCCTACATTAATTTTCTTGTATTTTTCGAGAATTTCAGGAGAAACATGAACCATGTGCAGAAGCGCCGCCATATGAATGACCGCATCCACTCCATCCATCACCTCCCGCACGACAGAAGCATCTGTGATATCTCCGGTAACAGTCTTCACGCCATCAGGCCAGATTCCGGCAGGCGGTTGGTCAAGCGAAAGCGTGCGGACAGCATAGCCAGCATCGTGAAAAGCCTGCACCACTACCGGGCCAACGGCACCTGTAGCTCCGGTAATCAATATGCGAAGGGAACGTGACATGGGCTAATTCATCATCTTGAAATGAGACAAGATTTGTTTTGCGGCCCTCGAAACGGAAAAAGTGCTTTCCAAAAGGGCGCGGGCGTTCAACCCCATTTCACGGCGCAACTGGGAGTTGGCTGCTAGTTTTCTGGCACAGGAAGCCAGCAGGCTGTCTTCGCCATTGATGCAGACTAAACCGGCGTGACTTTTTTCCAGTATTTCTTTCAGGTCATTGCCGGGATTTATACTGGCCAGTGTCGGCATGGAATGATACATATACCCCAGCAGCTTACCAGGAAAATTCTGCGTTCTCAAATTGCGGTCAAGGGAGAGCAGACCGACATCAAACTCGGATAACATGGACAGGTACTCTTGCTGTCCCACGGCATCGTGTATGGTGATATTGGTCATTGAGCATGATGCAATCGTAGTTGTCAGTCTGTCTTTTTCACTGCCGTCACCCACCAGAAGGAAATGGACATTTTGTTCGTCTTCAATATTTTTTGCCAACCGGATAATATTATCCATGTCCTGCGCAACTCCAAGATTTCCTCCGTAGAAAAAGACGACCTTCCCCTGCAGTCCCATACGTTCACGGTAATTCCCGGGCAGAATATGGTCCTCCTTCAGTGACGCCCAATTATATAACAATTCGGTCCGGTACAGCCGATCCAGGCCGTTTTCTTGAAAATAAATCAGATTCGCAGGCGATTGGACCCCGATAATGTCTGCAGCCCCGTAATTTTGGGACTCCTTCCACTTGAAATACCTGTAAGCCAGCCCTTCTCTTAAGACACCCGCGTCCACCGCCCACTGAGGGAAAATATCTCGCAAAACTAAATAAGACGGGCAATTGTAAAGCTTTTTTAATCTCTTCACAAGAGAACCAAAAAAAATCGTAGGTGAATAATAAACAATTAAATCACATGGGTTTTCTTTAAAAAAACGCTTCCCCTTCTTCCAGATGAGGCTGGACAGTCCGGCTTCGTTGAGACCGCGAATTACTCTGGATGCGCTTTTTATTTTACCGGTGCGCACCCGTAATACGTTTATTCCTTCTTCACAGGCTATTTCCATTTCACCTGATATGCCTTCATCGGGAGCAACAACCACCGGCTCATGGCCAAGACGATGAAATTCTGCTGCAAGATCATGAATCAGTTTGGCGCTGGACATCGTACTGGGCAGGTAATAGACGACAAGCAGCAGGATCCTCATAAAATTTTTTCCCGTGGAAAATGACTTCGGAGGTTCTTTCGGACAGTTTATTTGCTCCAGACTGTCCGGTTTACATAATCGGCATAGCTCAGGATAATCCGGAGGACCTTCCGGGAGACATTATCCACATCATAGTCAGGAACGATTTTGAAAGGCCTGGTGGTATCGCCATAATGCGAGGTCGCAACGGAAATTGCATCCAGAACTCTTTCCGCTTTGAGCCCGCACATGATCAGGGTTCCTTCATCCATTCCTTCCGGCCTTTCGTGGGCCTGCCTGATGGTCACCGCAGGAAAACTCAATATGGAAGAC
>MWDG01000164.1 GCA_002070455.1 Deltaproteobacteria bacterium ADurb.Bin151 | reverse complement strand
AAAACAGAAGTAAACGGACGTTTGTTATCGTTCAACATATTAAACTATTTTAAGAAGGGAGTCAGTTATGGGCAATTTATTGGTAAACACGAAAGATCAGCAGTTTCTTCTTTTCGAACAATTCGGCATGGAGAAAATTTTTGCATCAGAAGCTTATGGAGGGTATTCCAAGGATGATGTTCTGATGATTCTAAGCGAAGCTGAAAAGATGGCGGTCACTTCAATTTTCCCGACTTTAAAAGAAGGAGATGAAGAAGGCTGTCATATAAAAGACGGAAAAGTAACCGTGCCCAAGTGTTTCCGTGAGCCGTTTAAAAAATATTGCGAAGCCGGCTGGATTAATCCAATGGATTCTCCCGATGTGGGAGGCCAGGGATTGCCTCACACTGCTGGTTACGCGGTTTCAGAGCTGTTCTGTGCTGCCAACTATGCTTTCGTTATGTATCCCGGCCTGACTCACGGAGCTGCCAACCTGATCAATGTTTACGGCAACGAAGAACAGAAGAAAAAATACATGGAAAAATGTTTTTCCGGCGAATGGACCGGCACGATGTGCCTGACAGAGCCGGGTGCGGGATCGGACGTTGGCGCCCTGAAGACGACGGCCAAACGCCTTCCCGACGGGAAGTTCCTGATTACCGGCACCAAATGCTTTATTTCGGCAGGCGACCATGATCTGACCCCGAACATCATTCACCCCGTTCTGGCGCGCATTGAAGGCGATCCGGCAGGAACCAAGGGAATTTCCATTTTCATCGTTCCGAAAGTCCGCGTCAATGACGACGGTTCGCTGGGCGAGCCCAACGATGTAAATTGCGGCGGTATCGAGCATAAAATGGGCATCCACGGCAACGCCACCTGCACATTGAACTTCGGTGAAGACGGAAAGTGCATCGGCGAACTGCTCGGTGAGGAACGCTCCGGTATCAAGATCATGTTCCAGATGATGAATGAAGCGCGTCTCGGCGTTGGTATGCAGGGTGTCGCTATTGGATCGGCCGCTTTTCAGCATGCTGTGGCTTATGCCAAAGAGCGTGTCCAGAGTACCCCGGTCTGGGAAATGAAAAACCCCAATGCGAAAGCCGTTACCATCATCAATCATCCTGATGTCCGCAAAAAACTCATGTGGATGAAGTCCCATTCCGAAGGCATCCGCGCTTTGGCCTATTTCAGTGCTTATTGCATGGACATGAGCAAGATCGCCGGGTCGGAAGCGGAAAAAGCCAACTGGGAAGGCTACCTCGAACTTTTAACCCCGATCGTCAAAGCTTACTCGACGGATAAAGGCCTGCTGATCTGCTCTTTGGCCATGGATGTTTACGGCGGATACGGCTATTGCGCAGAATACCCCGTGGAGCAATTCCTGCGCGATGAAAAAATCGCCTGCATTTATGAAGGCACCAACGGCATTCAGGCGCTCGATTTCGTCGGACGCAAGCTGGGACAGCGCAAAGGCGCAAACGTTATGAATATGGCCGGTACCGTTCAAAAGACGATTGCCAAGTGCAAGAACATTCCCGAACTTGCCAAGGCGGCCGCCACGCTCGAAGAAGCCTCCAATGCCTGCTTTGAAGTGGCCATGTTCTTCGCCGCAGCCGGCAAAGGCGGCGATTTCATTGCCCCCATCTACAACGCCTGCAAATATCTGGAGCTCTTCGGTGACATGGTTGTCGGCAATCTGCTGCTCGAAGGGGCTGCGATTGCAGATGAAAAACTCAACGCCATGTATGAAGAAAAAGGCCTGACCACCATCGGCAAGAAGAAAGGCCTGCAGCGAGAAGATGCGGATGCCGCATTCTATGCGGGCAAAATCGCTTCCGCCAAGTTCTTTATGAACGAAATCGTAACCACGGTAAAGGCGCGTTGTGAAGCGATCAAAGCCAACGACAAGTCTGCAATGGAACTGGTTGATGCCGGATTTACATTCTAGAAACCTGATTTAAATCATTTTCGAAAAGGGGCTGCGATTGTTCGCAGCCCCTTTTTTTCATCGTTTGAGCGCTGTTTGTCCCGGAGATTATAAAAGAGTAAGATGATTTTAGCTTTCATGATGTGTTTTCCATCATCGGGCAAAGCAAAATCAATAAACACCTGTGATGAGGTTTGGGGGGATCGGGGACGGCTTGCCGAGGGCAAGTTTCAGATATTCCACCATCAGTTCTTCGATGATTTGTTCCCTGGAAACGTTGGCGTATGTCTCCTGTCTGTTTGCCTGGCCCGGTTTGATTTTACCTTTCTGGATGGCCATGGCGTCGCGGGCTCTCTGCAGGGCTTCATATCTTTGCACCAGGTCTTTCCGGGGCATCGCCGAAAGTTTCTGATAAACAGAAGTGATTTCATTGGATGCAGGCAGGTTTGGTGATTCCAGGATCGCTTTTGAATGCCTGTCGTGTCTTTTCATCCCTTTAATGATGTGTTCCGGCTGGACAAAATTCACACCGGACCAGCCGGCGCGAAGCCATTGAAAATATCCCGACCTGATCATGGACGGAGAAGGGACTGAATCGATGTAGACGCCTAATGCAAAAAAATCATAGATGTAGGACTTGACCCAACCCAGGCCCGGTTTGGCTGCGCCGGGTATGCCGGTATAGTAGTAATTCCAGTCATCGTCGTGGCCCAGCACAAAGCCTTTTTTGCCTACATCAGACACATCGGCCTGTTTCGCAATCGTGATCAGCACCCGCCTGCCTTTGTAGTGGAGAAGGATGAGCGTTCTTTTCAAATCGTATTCATAATAAACACCCGTTGTTTGGTCCGGGGTGATTCCGTTTCGCAATAACTGCCGGATGACCAGGGGGTTGTCACCCGGTCCCGGCAATTTCCAGCTGCTGGTCATTTTTTTCAGTTCTTCGGTGTGGTTCATCCATCTTGAATACCTCAGGGAAGACGGACTTGTCAGGGCCGCCGGTATCTGGCTGTTGTAGGAGTATTGCAGGAAATCGGTGAGCCTGATCCGGAGGTCGGATTCGAAATAGCCCCCGGGAGCCTTTTCGACTTCGGGAAGGGCGATTTCTTTCCGTGGTTTGGGCTTGAGGACATAATCGATGACGACGGCGACATCGCGGGGGTCAAGCCCTGCCTTAGGGGTATTGCAGAAGGCAACCAGCTTCATGACGGAAGCGCTGATCGCACCCATGCTGTCGGGTGAAGAAACGGCCGCTGCCGTCGGCTGATGCAAAAACACACTCAGCAGAAAAACAATTAATATGATTCTGGGCCATTGCAGGCCTGATGCGGAAAATCTTTTCATCAACGGATATGTTCTATACCATGCAGCCCGTGTTTTCAGAACCACAGGCTGTCAATTTTTTGTGTCCGCGCCTGTTTATTGCGAGGCGCTCAAAGACCCTGACGATCATTGGTTTTAAGTCTTGCACAAAATCCAATATCCGTCAATCACCTTGTTATTAATGAAGGGAGCCCCTGGTGTAATCACCGGGGGCTCCAGATTTTAGAATGGCCATTTGGGGTTACATGACCGACATGATGATCGTGAGGCGGGTCAGGAGGATCGGATGCGTTAAAAGGCCTTTGATTTTTATTTTGCCGGAAAATATCAAACCCAGAACTTTTTTCCCCGCTTCGTCAAAGTAATACGGCAGGCCCCAGCGGATGTTGATCGCGTTCAAATCCATCACGTTCTCCGATGACGTTTTGATGACGACTGCTGCATCCGGATTTACCCCTGGTTCAATTACCAGGGAGCCTTTTTTGAAATGAAGGCTGATTGCCGTTTCAATATCCGGCAGGTCAATTGCGGCAATGCCGTTCATTTTTTTATAGGTT
>MWDG01000163.1 GCA_002070455.1 Deltaproteobacteria bacterium ADurb.Bin151 | reverse complement strand
GAGGTACGGCTCATGCGTAGTCTTTTTAAAATCGCCATCCGCAACCTGATCCGCTATAAACGCCGCACACTGCTTACGGCATCGCTTATCACCATCGGCGTGGTCTTTGTTCTGGTTTTCGTTTCCATCAGCGGGTCTTTCAAGACCATGATCACCGGCCAGATCACTGATTCGATGATGGGCCATCTTCAAATCCACCGCAAGGGTTACGTGGCCTCCATCGACAATCTGCCGCTGAACCTGAACATGAAACCAAAAGCCTATCAGAAAATAAAAAAGGCGCTGATTACGGATCCACAGGTGGAAGCCTTTTCGCCCCGTCTCAAGTTCGGCGGGATGTTCAGCAACTTCACCGAAACGACCAATATCCGCTTAAACGGCATCGACCCTAAGGCGGAATTCAAAACCGTCCCGCTTTTGACCTCCCGAATTCTTGCCGGGAAGAGTACGCTGGGCAAAGGTGAAATCCTGATCCCCGCGCTTCTGGCCAAGGGCATGAAGATCAAACCAGGTGATCCGGTCGTGATTGTGGCCACCAACGCTGACGGATCCGTCAACGGCAAGCAGTTTATTGTTTCCGGTATCCTGGAAAGCGCCACGGGCCCCGGAGGACGTGACGGTTATGTCCATATTGAAGATGCGGCTGAGGTACTTCGCATGGCTGATGCTGAAATAAGTGAAGTGGCCATCAGGTTAAAAAACTTCGGACACCTGTCCTCTACAGTCCGGCAACTGCAAAATAAAATGGCAGGTGAGGTCAACCAACAGGGAAAGCCGATGTTTGAAGTCCACTCCTGGGAAGACCTCTCGCCTTTTTTTAACATCGCCCGGATGATTGACGTCATGACGTTATTCATTCGAATAATGCTGATTGCCATTGTATTGATCAGTATCATGAATGTAATGATCATGGCCGTTTACGAACGCATTCGTGAAATCGGCACAATTGCCGCGATAGGAACGCTGCCGGACAAAATCCGTTCCATGTTCATTATCGAAGGATTCTGCATGGGGGTGGTCGGCGCATTAACCGGCGTTGGGATAGGGGCTGCAGTGATTGCCATCGTCAACCTGATTGGCATCCGCTTTAATTTTGGCCAGCAAAAAGGACTGCTCCTCAAGGCAACACTTGATCCGCTCAACTTACTGGTTGTGTCGGCTATCGTCATCGCAGTTGCCGTTCTGGCAAGCCTCCAGCCGGCCATCAAGGCCTCCCGGATGGAACCCATCGACGCTTTGCGCCATGTTTAACCAAAAGGAGATTGTCATGTTAAGGGAAAAATCTCTGATCATCCTGTTGCTTGTATTTATGGCCTGTCCGGCCTTTGCCGCGGATGGAACGAAGCTTCTTCGGGAAATCGACCGCAACCTTTCGCCGGAATCCTACGAGTCCTACCGCAAACTCATCAACATCGAACCAGATGGGAAAAAGAAAGAGTTCACGCTCTTTACGGTCAAAAAAGGAACCGATAAAGTGGCCTCCGTATTCCTGGCGCCGGCCAGCGAAAAAGGCCGGAGCACACTTCGATTAGGTGAAAATATGTGGCTCAACATCCCCAATGTCGGTAAGCCCATCCGCATTACCAGCTTACAGTCCGTGGTCGGCGGAGTATTCAATAACGCTGATATTCTGCAACTGGATTACGCTGTGGAATACAATGTTTTGAATGTGAAGGAAGAAAGCGGCCAATACCTGCTCCAGCTTAAGGCCAAGTCCAAAAGTGTGGCCTATGATCAGCTTAAAATCTGGGCAGATAAGACCAAACGTCTGCCGACGAAAATCGAATGTCTGACAGAAGCGAGCATGCTGATCAAAACACTCTATTTCAAAGACGTGAAAGACTTTGGCGACGGCATTGTCCGCCCTGCCGTGATCGAAACGGACAGCCCGCTTTATAAAGGCTACAAGTCCGTCATGATCATGGCAAAAGTCAAAAAAAGGACTTTCAAGGATGAGGCCTTTACCCTGACTTTCATGCCGAACCTGGAGTCTCTACGCTAGATGAAACGTTTCGGACTCATCTTTTTTCTGGCCATGCTTCTTTCGGTAATGCCGTCCGTTGCAGGGGCTGAAGAAAACTACACGTTTGATCTTTCTGAAATCGAAAAGAAACCCTATCATTTCGGGGGCTATGTCGAGGCACGTCCCGTTCTCTATGGCCTGGATACGCATGCGGCTTTGTATAAATTGCGGTTTTTTGATGAACCCGATCGTCGTGCCCTTCTGGAGGCCAACGGCCGGATGCGCCTGGAAGGCAGCTACGAAAAAAATATCTTTCGTGTCTTCGCCAGACTCAATACCGACCTTCAATATAACGATCATACCCACGGTCTGGAGCGAACCACCTTCTATGAAGCTTACGTGTCCGCCAAACCACTCACGTCTGTCAAAATCGATATCGGCAAGAAAACGCTGAAATGGGGCAAGGGCTATGCATGGAACCCCGTGGCGTTTGCCGACCGGCCCAAAGATCCGGATGATCCTGAACAGGCGATGGAAGGATACATCATTGCAAGTACCGATTTTATCCGCAGCTTTGACGGACCGCTTAAAACTGTTTCCATAACACCGGTGCTTTTCCCCGTCTATGACCACATCAATTCGGATTTTGGCCAAAACAACAACCTCAACATTGCGGGCCGTCTGTATTTTCTTTTTTACGACACGGACATTGATGTGATGTTCATGACCGGCCCAAGCCGTCCTGACCGTTACGGCTTTGACTTTTCCCGCAACCTGACTACAAATTTTGAAATCCATGGCGAATACGCCTGGGTGAGAAATACACGAAAAACAGTTCTGAACACCGCCGGTGCATCGGAAGTTATTGAAGGGGAGGCGCACAGCTTTCTTGTCGGTATGCGGTATCTGACATCCTTTGATCTGACCGCTATCATTGAATTTTATCACAACAGCGCCGGATTCAATCGGGAGGAAATGAAATATTTCTACAGTCTGGTTTCCCGAGGATTTGACGCATATCAAATAACGGGAGATTGGACGGGGCTTTCCCGGGCCATGAATCTTGCCGAATCCGGCTATGCCCGTCAAAACGCCATGCGCAATTATTTATATGTTCGCCTGAGTCAGAAGGAACCGTTCAACATCCTGTATTTTACTCCGTCTCTTACCTGCATGATCAACACCGACGATTTGAGCGCCAATATTATGCCAGAAATCCTCTACACCGGCATCACCAATCTGGAACTTCGGCTTCGGGCAGGCATCATTACAGGCTCAGGAGATTCCGAGTTCGGCGAAAAGCAAAACGATTACCGGATTGAATTGCGGGCAGGATATTATTTCTAGACATATCATTTTGTCCGTATGATTTGACTTGGTTGCAAGGCAGGAATATAATTAAAACTTGAGTCGTAAGGAATCTTTTAACCCACTCTAAACACGGAAAGGAGACATTTATGAGACAAGCAAGACTAATCTTTATCGCGCTTGTACTTCTGATGCTGTGCGCCAGCGCGGGAGCGGAGGTTAAAACCGATTTGGCCTCACCCGCTCAGAAAGCCGTGGATTTTACACTGCCGGATCAGGACGGAAAAATGTGGACACTCAGTGAGACGCTCAAAGATTACAAAGCGGTTGTGCTGGCCTTTTATCCCAAAGATGATACCGGTGTCTGAATACGCCAATTTGTTGAGTTTCAACAAAACATCGCCAAATATGAAGCAAGAAAAGTAAAAATCCTGGGACTCTCACGCGATTCGGCCGAATCACACCGGAAATTCATTGCAAAACACGGTTTGAAGAACATGACGCTGCTGGTCGATGAAAAAGGCAAAATCGCCAAACTCTATGGCGCAGACCACTGGCTT
>MWDG01000162.1 GCA_002070455.1 Deltaproteobacteria bacterium ADurb.Bin151 | reverse complement strand
CCCTTTCCTTAAACATCGTTAAAAGCGGACATATCATGTGCTACAAAATAGGACTTTTCTATTTGCTACTAACAGATAAATAAAAGAGGATAAATTAAGTGCCGGGCGATGTCATCTCCTGTTTTTTCAGCATAATCAGAACAGCTGAGATTGCACCTTCGGTCATCCCCGGAATACGTTCCATCTGGCCGATGGTGACCGGTGCGATACGGGTGAGCTTGGTCTTGAGTTCATTGGAAAGCCCCGGAACCTCTGAATAATCGAAATCAGGAGGAATTTTCTTTTTTTCCTGGTCTTTTAATTTTTTTGTCGCCTCGAACTGGCGCTTGATATAACCCTCATATTTGGTTTCGATTTCGATCTGCTTTTTCACAAAAGGATCCGGTTGGGATTCCCATCCGGGAAAACCATTCAAGTCATCGTAAGCAACTTCGTGCCTTTTCAGAAGGTTGTACAGATTTGTAGCCTGGGTAATGGGAGGCGAAGACAAAACGCTTAGTTTTTCATTGATTTCCGCTGATGGTTTTACGGATGAAATCTTAAGATGCCTGATGCCCTGCTCGATTTTTTTCGTTTTATCCTGAAGATCCAGATAATACGAACGGTCGATTAAACCAAGTTCACAGCCCTTGCCCATCAGGCGGATGACGGCGTTATCTTCCCTCAGAATCAGTCGGTATTCGGCGCGTGATGTAAACATCCGGTAGGGTTCATCCACGCCCCGGGTGATCAGATCATCGATCATTACTGCCATGTACGCTTCAGAACGATCCAAAACAAAAGGAGGGCCTCCCTGCAGGGCGCGAACAGCGTTGATTCCCGCCCAGAGTCCCTGTGCGGCCGCTTCTTCATAACCGGAAGTGCCGTTGATTTGACCGGCCAGATACAGGCCGGATACCAATTTTGTTTCCAGTGTAGGTTTAAGCTGTGTGGGCTGAATGAAATCATATTCGATGGCGTAGGCAGGCCGCATGATCTCGGCCTGTTCCAGGCCTCTCACGCTGTGGACAATCCGGTATTGCAATTCCAGCGGCAGGGAATTGCCCAGACCTTTTGCGTAAACTTCCTGGGTTTCGAGGCCTTCATGTTCCAGGACCACAGGGTGGCTTTGACGCTCGCCAAAACGCATGACTTTGTCTTCGAGAGATGGACAATAACGGGCACTCACACCTTTAATAACACCTGAATAGAGGGGTGATTGCAGAATATTTTCCCGGATGATATGGTGTGTTTCAGCAGATGTGCCGGCAAAATAAGACGGCAGTCTTTCCGTCCTCAGCGTGCGGGTGGTAAACGAGAATGGTTCAGGTTGCGGGTCGCTGTCCTGGCGCTCCAGGCAGGAGAAATCAATGGATGATGCGCGCAGCCGGGGCGGTGTTCCGGTTTTCATCCGTCCCACTTCAAAGCCGATGGTTTTGAGATGGTTGGCAAGGCCTTCCGATGCCAGCTCCCCCGCACGGCCTGACGGGGTTTGCGAAGTGCCGATATGCACCAGCCCGTTTAGAAAAGTTCCCGTGGTGATGATGACTTTTTTCGCACCGTAAAAATAGCCGCTGTTGTCCAATGCACCTTTGACGGTGCCGTCTTCGATAACAAGACTTTCCACCATGGCCTGGCGCAGGTGAAGATTTTGCTGATTTTCCAGAGTGGTTTTCATGACAAGGCGGTAGAGCTGTTTGTCGCATTGCATCCTCGTGGATTGCACCGCTGGCCCCTTGGAAGCGTTAAGCAACCGGAAATGCACGGCGGTTTTGTCCGTTACCCTGCCCATTTCACCGCCAAGCGCGTCAATTTCCTTAACGAGCTGGCTTTTCGCCAATCCGCCGATGGCCGGATTGCAGGACATCAGCGCTATGGAATCGAGATTGATGTTGAACAGCAGCGTCCTGCAACCCATGCGCGCCGCGGCCAGCGCCGCTTCGCAGCCGGCATGCCCGCCGCCAATCACCAGTATGTCGTATTGATCTGACACGTCTTTCCCCAAAACCAATTGCTTGCACTTGTTTTGTTTTAATAGTATTCCGGCTCAAAAAACACAATACAAAAAAGAGGTGGCTTTGACCAAACCCGATTTTTGGAAAAACAATAAACGGTATTACGATCTAAAAAGCTACTGGCGCAACCTGTTCGGCTGCACCGTTCACAAGCTTCAGATCGACGCGGGCTTTACCTGTCCCAATCGCGACGGGTATGTGGCCACAGGCGGATGCATTTACTGCGACGGCCGCGGCTCGAAACTGCGTCAGCAGGGCCCGCTGCCCTCTGTAACCGATCAGATACTTTCCGGTAAAAATTATTATACACCGTCCGCCTCCAAATTCGTTGCTTATTTCCAGACTTTTACCAATACGTACGCACCGGCGGAAAAATTAAAGGTGCTCTATGATGAAGCACTGGCCCAGGAGGATGTGATTGGTCTGTCTGTCGGTACAAGACCGGATTGCCTTCCGCCGGAAGTGATCGACCTGCTGGCAGGCTATGCGCAGAAATTTCACGTCTGGGTCGAACTTGGCCTGCAGTCCGTACACGACAAAACCTTAAAATACCTTAACCGGGGCCATACCTATCCGCAATTTCTGGAAGCGGTAAACAACCTGGCCGGAAGAGGAATGAACATTTGTGTACACATTATTATAGGACTGCCGGGCGAAAATGACGAAGATGTGCATGTGACTGCCAGAACGCTGGCTGCCCTGCCGGTTGGCGGAATCAAAATACACTCTCTTCTGGCGCTGGATGGGACGCCAATGGGCAAGATGTACAGGGAAGGTTCCCTTCAGATGATTACACAGGAACAATATGTTTCAAGGACAGTGGATGTCCTCGAACTTCTGCCGCCGGATGTTGTTATCCAGCGCCTGACTGCCGATGGGTACCGCGATATCTTTCTTGCCCCCGCCTGGGCGGCCAACAAGCTGAATGTCCTCAATGCCATCCACAAGGAACTGGAAAGACGGGATAGTTATCAGGGGATGCGCTATAAGTAAAACGAGAATTGGGGACGGCAAACGCTTCGACAAGCTCAGGGACTGCCTTGGACGCTCCCGCTGGTTCAGTCATGCTCGGGCTGTTGCCCAAATAGTCTTTTCGCTTTTCTAAAACCAGAGCAACCCACGGCTTGATGTGTTTGTGGTAATGAGGTTTTTGACACGCGATTGTGCGCAGGTTTTAAATTCTGGTATTAATGTTTTTGTAGACAGATTTTCGATGCTTGATGCCTAGAATCCAGACTTCAGACGCCAGCAATTTGAATACAATCCGGTAATCCCCAACTCGCAGCTTCCAATAGCCTTTAAGCGACTTACGCAATGGTTCTCCGTAGTCTTGTGGTGCAGTTTGCAATCTTTCCTCAATTGCTTTGCGGATTCTATTTCTTGTTTTTTGATCGATCAGCGGTAAATCTTCCGTGTGCACGGCCTGATGATAACGCAACGTGAAAGACATAGATTATTTCCACACGTCATCATGTGATAGAGCCGATTTTTTATTGAATGTTTTTAGCCGTTTATCGGCAAGAGCCGCAAGTGCAACATCTTCACGTAATTCCAGTGCCTCGCGAATCAGATCTCGGGCAAGGGTGGACATAGAGACACCTCCACTAGCTGCCAGATCGGCCATAGCTTTATATAATGGCGGCTCAACGACAACATTTACCCTTGGGCTTTTTGTAGGCATATTTTTATCTCCTTTTCAAAAAAAGTGTAACACTTATGACACACCATGTCAAGGCGAAATAATTTTCTATCTCCCGTTGGTTATGTCATGTTCGGGTTGTTGCCCAAATACGTTTTGCAAAGATTATAAAGTACGGTTATAAAACTGACAACACATTTTTGGAGAAT
>MWDG01000161.1 GCA_002070455.1 Deltaproteobacteria bacterium ADurb.Bin151 | reverse complement strand
GGTACAGGTGGATGAAGAAAAATGCGAAGATCGCCACAAAGCCCAACGCATGCAGCGGGTACATCCAGCGAACCAGCTCCACCGGCAAAAACCCCGGAAACCACATGATCAATCCCGTAACAATCATCATGAGCCCCGCAGCCACAACCGTCAAAAAGAACATCTTCTGACCCGGATTGTATTTCCCCGTCTCCGGTACCTTATCCACATGCCACAGGTAGCCTCCCGCTACCTTGATCCACTCCAGATCCTCAGGAAACACAAATACCCCCGCTTCCTTCCACCACATCCGGATCACTAAAACCAGCGAGGCGGCAAACACCAGACCCGTAAAGTTGTGAACCAGCTTCATGTTCTTCAGTCCGCCAAACAATGCCCCAATGAAATTAAACGTCTGGAACATCATCCCCAAACCCGTAATACACAATAAAAGACAGGAAATGGCCAGCATCCAGTGCAAGATCCGCTCATAGCTGTCTGTCACTTGTACGTATCCCTTTTTCATGGCTATTTCCCTCCTTCCGTATTCGCACTATCCTGCCCGCCATTCTGATCATCCGGTACCTTCGGACCATGGATCATGTAATGGAAAAACGCCCCGCCCAAAACACCTCCGGCTCCCAGTAAACTTAAGGGCTTCAACAAACTCTTCCAGAGGGAAACGGACAATGGCACGCTCGGATCTTTGTGAATGTCTGAATAAACTTCGGGTTTTTCCTTCAGCACATACATGAAGTGCGTGCCGCCGACATATTTGTCACCATATGTGGTGGCGTCTCCACCCAGCTGTTCCACACGCTTGGCGGCGGCCTTGAGCATCTTGTCCTTCGGTCCCCAGGACAGGGCACCCGTGGGACATGCTTTCACGCAGGCCGGATCCATACCATTGGTAATCCGGCTTTCGCACATGTCGCACTTATAGACCTTGTCCGTCTTCGCGTCCCAGCGCGGGATCTCAAACGGGCAGGCCGCCACGCATTCCTTGCAGCCGATGCATTTTTCGTGATCCAGACCAACGGTCTTGGTTTCCTTGTTATAATGCAGGGCGCCACTGGGGCAAACCGTCACACAGGCCGCATTGGTGCAGTGCATGCAGGCTTCCTTGCGGAACAGCCATTTCACGTTTCCATCTTTATCCACATAATCCTGATAATGAATCAGCAGGAATGTATTGGGGGCAAGCGACGGCGGGTTCTGGTAAGTGCCCCGGTTTTCCGTCTGTGAAGCCGTAAGCGCGTTCCACTGCTTGCAGGCAAGCTGGCAGCCACGGCAGGCGGTGCATTTCGAATCATCATATAATTTTATTTTCTCGGTCATCTTACTTCACCCCCTTCTTCACAACATTCGCCATGAAGGCTTTGCTCTCCGGAATCATGGTGTTGGCATCGCCAATGGTCGGAACCAAAAGGTTGGCCGAATCTCCATGCGTCATGACCTCGGCTTTTTTATCACCGGGATCGTACTTCCGGTCTTTGGTGGTAATCCAGCCAAAGTGCCAGGGAATACCGATTTCGTGAATCTGATTGCCGTCAATATTAAACGGTTTGAAGCGCGGTGTTACAATGGCTCTGCACTCAACTTCGCCACGTGCCGAACTGACAATGCAGGTGTCGCCGTTTTTAATGCCTTTATCCTTGGCCAGTTCTTCACCCATTTCCACAAACATGCCGGGCTGCATTTCGGCAAGCCAGGGGCACCACCGTGTCAAAACACCGGTCTGCCAGTGTTCACTTACCCGATAGGTCGAACAGATGAACGGGAAACGCGGATCGCAGCTTGTAACACCGGAATAGACATCAAGCTCAGATCCCACACCGGGTTTATCAAACCGTTTAATGACCGGATTGTTCTTCTGCGGTGAGAGCAGGTTTTTCTCCACCGGGCATTCGAGCGGTTCGTAATGCTCGGGGAAAGGACCGTCAGCCAGGCCCGGGCCAAAAATACTGGCCACGCCGTCCGGTTTCATGATAAAAGGAGGACGGCCGGAGCCCGGATTACCAACTCCATCCGGAACATCGCCGACCCACTTTTCACCATTCCATTTGATGACGGCACGGGAGGGATCCCAGGGCTTGCCCTCAAGATCAACCGAAGCACCGTTGTATATAATGCGACGGTTGACCGGCCACGACCAGGCCCATCCAGGAGTGAGCCCCAGACCGGTCGGATCGGCAGTGTCACGGCGCATGGGAAGGATACCCTTGTCGGCCGCAACGGAGCCGCAATACACCCAGCAGCCCGATGATGTGGAACCGTCATCCTGCAGCCAGGCAAAAGTAGGCACAAGGTCGCCTTTTTTGAATTCCTTAAATTCACCCTTCTTGGTCGGGTTTTCCACTTTCTTGTCTTCAAGGAAAAAACCGTTGATTTCAGCCGCAACCTTACGGGGATCGTAATGAAAATGCTTCCCCTCCATCTTGCCATAAGGCCAGGTCAGTTGCGTGACGGCTTCCTTGAGCGGGCCACCATGCTTTTCATAGAGTTCTTTTACTTTAAAGAAAATTTCGCTCATGATGTCGCCATCCGGCAGAGAATCACCAACCGGGCTGACGGCTTTGTATCGCCACTGCTGGAGTCGTCCGCTGTTGGCAATACTTCCTTCCTTTTCAATTGAAGCCGCGCAGGGCAGCATAAAGACTTCCGTCTTGATTTTAGCCGGATCCATGCCGGGACCTCGCCAAAAGGAACCCGTTTCGTTATCAAACAGATTCACATTGACCATCCAGTCTACTTTGGTCAATGCCTGGCGTACCTTGTTGGAATGCGCACCGGAACAGGCCGGGTTCATTCCCCACGCGAAGAAGCCTGTAAACTTTCCCTTGTACATGTCGTCAAAAATCTGCAGCCACGAATAATTGGCTCCATCATCCACCTTGGGCATGATTGCGTAAGCATCTTCGATGCTCATATTCGTGCCGTACATCGATCGCAGGAAGCTTGCTGAATACTTCGGGAAGTTCTTCCACCAGTTGAGGGACTTTTCCTCTTTTGTTTTTGGCGTGCGCTTCTCATTGTATGCCGCAAGTGTCGGAAGTGAAGCCGTCGGTGTTCCAAGATATCCCGGCCAGATATGGAACAGCAGGCCATGGTCGGTGGAACCCTGAACGTTGGATTCGCCTCTCATTGCTGCAACACCACCGCCCGCAATGCCCATGTTGCCCAAAAGCAACTGAATCATGCACATCGTGCGGATGTTCTGCGTACCGACCGTGTGCTGCGTCCAGCCCATGGCGTAGAGATCCACACCCGCTCTATTGGGTTTACCGGTTGAAGCATACAAATCGTAGACTGCGTTTAGCTTCTCAACAGGTGTTCCTGTAATTTTGCTGACAATCTCCGGTGTGTATCGTGCATAATGCTTTTTTAAAAGCTGGAAAACACAATTCGGGTCGGTCATCGTCGGGTCTTTTTTGATTACTCCGGCACCGTCCGTCTGATAAGACCAGGTGTCTTTTTCATACTTGCCGTTAGTAAAGCCGGAAAACACTCCCTTGTTTTCTCCCGGCATTTTAAAGGCCGGATTCACCAGGAAGGTCGCGTTGGTGTATTGCTTGACATATTCTTCAAAATACAACTTGTTGTCTAGGATGTATTTAATCATGCCGCCCAGAAAAGCGATGTCCGTACCCGAACGAAGCGGGGCATACAAATGCGCCTTGGAGGCTGACTGCGTAAAGCGTGGGTCTACGCAAATGATTTTTGCACCGCGTTTGTCTACCGCATGCTGTATCCATTTCCACGAAACAGGGTGGTTGGAAGCAGGATTACTTCCCATGATTAAAAACACATCACTGTTTTTAAAATCGACCCAGTGATTGGTCATTGCGCCGCGTCCGAACGACTCTGCCAGAGCCGGTACAGTCGGGCTGTGTCAG
>MWDG01000160.1 GCA_002070455.1 Deltaproteobacteria bacterium ADurb.Bin151 | reverse complement strand
GTTTGGGATAACCGGGTTTGGCCACAGGCGGTCGTTTGGCGCAGCTGCAGCACAAGAAAATCACGAGGATCATCAAAGAACAGGATTTCAGGAATGTTTTATGTTTTTCAAATTTCACCAGAGAAAATTTCATGATCCATAATCTTTTATCCCTGTTCTTGCCCATTACTCCCCTTTATCAAGCGGTTTTGTTTAGCCGGGTGTAATTCCAGACCACCTGGCCATTCATCGCCAGATTCAACCCAGTGTTGAGCACACACAGGCCCAGCACAATAATGGGAACGCGCCCCGTGCTGATGGTCAAAAACTGCGTAAGGAATAATAGCACTCCCCACGTGATGACGTAGGGCAGGGTGTAGTTCATCATGATTCCGCGTTCAGATTTCTTTACTTTCACCGTGCGACCGTAAAAATACCCTCCGCCCAGCCCGGCCAGGAAGATGAGCAACCAGCCCCAGAACCCCAGCGGATTCCGGGACAACATCGTAAAGACCACAAGTGCCATAAACGCCACAATCTGCCCGAAAAGAATCCATTTCGGCTTCACAAACTTGGCTTTTCGCCAGGTCAGAAGCATCAAAACCACGCCCAGCACAAAAAGGAGCAGGAAAAAGTACGAAACAATTTTCATGAAAACGACCCACATATCCTAATGATCCCTCATCATCCTTTTTATTTCGGTTTTATCATGTGCAGTTTGGCCAGCTGCCCTCCGAGCATATTGGCCACATCGTCCTTGGACATATTCAACTGGCTCCTCAATAATGCTTCGGCTTTTGCCGGAGCCATGCCGCTGGTTTCCACCTGTTTGAGAATGTCCACCGCTTTCGTCAGGCGCGGATGTACGGCAACGTCGATGTGCTTGTGCTGCAGCGCGCTCACTCGCGTTTCAATCAAATTACTGTACTGCTTGGTGGTCTGCCTCATTCCATCGGAGATGAGCGCTTCGGCCTTGCCCGGATTGACCTTGGCAATGTTTTCCGCCTGCTGGTAGAGATGCGTGGACTTGTAGGAAGCTACCATTCCCGCCTGCTCGGGATCTGTAAACCTGCCGCCGGATTTCTGCAGAATCACTTCCAAATCCTGCTGCGAGGCACCGTAGGATTCCGATCCCACGCGATGTCCCGCTACATGGTCCATCTCATGCGCGAGCTTGTCGGCTTCGGCCTGAAAGGCTTTAAACTTTTCGGGATCTGTCGGAATCGGTTCACCGGTTACTTTGCTGTAGAGTTCCCGATTATAAATTTCCTGGGCGTCTTTGACGGGAACATCCTTGGTCAGGTTGTCCCCCGGCTTCACCTGAATAAAGCTGCCCGGCTTGTTCGGATCGGGCACAATCTCACCGGGCTTCGCTTTTACTTTGACGGTAAAATCAAGATCGCTGCCGACCTTCGGCTTGGCCGTGGGATTGGTGGGCTTGACGATTTCCACATCTTTGGGATCAACGCCGTAACGCTGGGCAATTTTATCTACAACCACCTTATCCACATCATCGGTGATAAGCTGTTTCATCTGCTGATTATACGCAAGCTTGATGGAATCATCCGCCCTATTGAGCGCACCAATGGCGTGCTTGTCTTTCTGGCATTCGACAAGTGCTTGCCTGATCTCATAAGCATCGCCGTTCTTTAACACCTCGGCCAGTCTGTCTGCCTTTTGCTGACCGGCCATTCGACCGGCTTCCCAGGCCTGCACACGGGCCGGGTCATCGAGCTTCGGGGTAATGCGTGCCGCGTCTGCCGCCGTGTCTGCTGCATTTGCGGCTTTGGATGCATCTGATGTGACATCCACTGTTTTCAATGCATCGAGACCGGCTTCGGCACCCTTTGCGACTTTGGCTGCATCCGATACCGTATCGGCTGTTTTGAGCACATCGATACCGGCTTCAACGCCGGCAGCCGCCGTTTTGGTTCCACCGGAGGCAAAGTTCAAAGCAGTATCCACTGCTCCGTATAACGCGCGGCTGACACGCTCTCCCACTGGCACGTTAGGATCAAGAACTTTTTTCCAGTTGTCAATTCCGACCACGGATTCCGCAAAGGCAACCGGATCGGAAACAATGGCAACCGCCACATTTCCGGCAACGTCCGCGGCCTTGATGGCTATGCTCCCGGCGTCTTTGACGACATCACCAACCTTAACAGAAGATTCCAACGGATGGAGAATCAGATCTTTGGCCGTATCCACCGCCGCCTTGCCCACGGCTTTCCAGTTGTCTCCATTGGTTAAATCAGAAACCGTATCCCCGGCGGCTGTAATCAAGGCACCGGTTGTGTCTCTTATCCCGCGGGCGGCATCCAGTGCCATATCGCCCAACTCACCGGGAAGGGTGTCTAAATCTCTGTTCACTCCTTCGACATAATTGTCCCAGGTGTCACCAAGCTGCGTGGCAAATGAGTTGTCCAGTTCCCGCTGTCTCTCCAGTTCTGCCTGCCGTTCTCTTAACTGTTCGATTCTTTCCAGTTCGGCCTGCTTTTCCCGGATCTCGGCAAGTTTTTCCTGCGATTCGGCAATCCTGTCGGTAATGACTTTAATGTCCTCGTCGGTATTGGATTTATAACGGTTCCAGGCTTCGGCGTTTTGCGCCTCCATGGTTTTTCCGTCTTCCGGAGTCACCCAGCCCCAGCGGTCCGACCATTCCTTGCCCTGCCGCATCATGGAGCGCATGGCATCGTAATCAGATTTATCCATCCAGTATGGACCGCCCTTGTCCCACGGCGGCTTATACCAGACTTTGCCCTGATACTCGAAGCCCGACGGAACGGGATCGGGGATAACTGTTTCCACAACAGGGGTTTCCTGAATAACGGCATCGCTGAAAGCAGTTTCCTGCTCTTTCGGGATGACCTCCACTTCCTGCACGGCCCCGGTTTCCGGTACAGCAGTTTCTATCTCTGTCACCTCACCCCCGGAGGAGCTGAAAAGACTCTCCAGCGCTCCGCGAATATCTCCCGGGCTCTGGAGTCCACCCATGCCCCAAAGCTGCACCAATACCCCCAGGGTCAGCACCATGGACCCGCCGGCCACAGCTATAAGCGCCTTCTCCGGGGAAACAGAGGCAGAATCACCCGTGGCACCGTCAACCCCTGTAGAATCTAATCCGAAGGTACCGGATGACTCTGCGGATTCAGACTCACCGGGTTCGTTCCAGCCCTGATCAACCGAGTATTTTCGAATCTTGGAAGAAAATGTTTTTGCAATCTGAATAAGTTGCGTGCATTCAACCGGTTCCTTATAATGAAAACGCCTACCGTTTTCTATGCCGTCAACGCGATAACTCTCAACCCGCAATCCTACATTTAATCGCCCCATACGTACATGACGCAAGAGTAATTTACGCCCCCATAGTGATGTATCCGAACCACCTTTTGAAAAGTATTCGGCGCAAAGCCCTCCATTTTTATATGCTTCTTGGTGATAACCTTCCTCTACGTAGGCTTCGTCACCTATATTATTTAATCGCCTTGTGGGTTTATTGACACTGGAGTTCCATTGATTGATGGCTTTCTTAGCATCTCTCTCTGAATCATAAAGGGTCATGCCGTCAATAAATACCGTAATCCAATGTTCCTGATTTCTACCTCCAGTGGGTTGAACATAAAATTCCACCACTTGAGAACCATTGGATCTCAGAGGGTTGTTCTGCGTCGCCTGAGAGTAGGGAGATAATGTAAATCCTTCAGGGAAATATTCTTCGGGAAGCCATAGTCCAGAGTATTCGGGCGCTTGTGCGAACGAGAAAGATGAAAAAAGATAAATGATCCAGCATAAAAAGATCACGCTGATCAAAGACCATTGAAAAATATTTTTGATCATTGAATCCTCAGTGAATAAAAATCTTTCGCTTTACAGCGCACGACCGCAACCTCCACAGAATCTGGCTTCGGGCTTGATGCGATTCCCGCAGGCCGGGCAGAAAT
>MWDG01000159.1 GCA_002070455.1 Deltaproteobacteria bacterium ADurb.Bin151 | reverse complement strand
TATGTCCAAAAACGAGGTTGCCAGATCTTTTGCATCAAAACTCTCCAAATCTCATTTGTATCCTTTATTATATATGTACAAATGCAGCATTACCGTGTGCGATGATTATGCTGGTAATCATCTCTTACCGGCTGCGATGCATGACCCCGCAGGAAATGGTCCTGTGCCGGCAACTTTATGCATGGATTGCCGGAAAATTTTCTTTTGTGAAAAAATCCAAAATTACGCAATAGAGAGATTTGTTGTGTCTCCGTGTCGTAAAACTGTGGGGCACACTTTTCAAGGTGCACGCTTCGACAGGCTCAGCGTCCCGCCCAACCAACAAGCTCAGGGTCCCGACCCAACCAAAAAGCTTAGCGTCCCGCTCATACCGACAGGCTCAGAGACCGCGCTTTTTGTCCTCCGCTGGCGGAGGTGGCGCGTAGCGCCGGAGGTGGAAATTGTAGGGATTGCTCCCCGAGCAATCCGAATAGGCACATTTTGCAAATAGCCGGACGATTACATTAAACACAATTCATGAAAAGACAATCTCCCCCACCCCCCAGACTGTGTCACAATGGCTGAATTACAATAGAAGTCATCATGCCGGCGCAAGAGGCTGTGTCGTAATGTCATTGCGAGGGAGGGAAACGACCGAAGCAATCTCATAAGTTAATGAATACATAAGATTACCACGACGCCTGAGAGGCGTCTCGTAATGACAAAGAAGAATTGCGACACAATCTGGCAGGCCGGCATCCAGTATTATTCGATATTGCCTGGTTCCCGGCCGTCGCCGGGACGACGCTTGGATTCCGGATCGTGCTTCGCTTGTCCGGAACGTGTGACCTTTAGGTTATGACGTAAGTTGAATTGTGACACAGCTTCCTCCTTAAAGGGGGACATGAGCCAAGTTGGGAAGATTAGAAAACAGCCCCTGCCGAATAGCGGAGACGCCTTGTGTTCTGATTATACCTTTGTGTCACTTCGAATCCCGATGAGTCGGGATGAGAACTCTTTAAAATTTCTCCAAAAATTTATACTGAACGTAGGCGAATGGAGTGAAAACGAATAACCAAATGATTATGACATGCGGAATGTTGTTTTTGTATATTTTGTAATCTGTAATTAAACAATACCATAGAATAAGTTCAGATGCTTAGGGACACTGATATTCCCCCAAAAAACAATTAGGCTATTGTTTTCATTTGTTTTAAATGATTAAAATTTCTATTACTTATTGTAGTGAAAAAACAACAGATAAAAAACCTAAACCCTAAATGACGATATTTAGTCATATAAAAGACCACATAACGTCATTTATCTGCAAAACTTTAGTCGGCCAAATATTTCAAGTTAACAATATTTTAAATTTACTTGGTTTTTTGACTAATTCCGAGTTTTTTCATTCTGGCGTTTAACGTGGTTCGTGGCAATCCCAGGATTTCGGCCGCGCCTCCCGGACCACTGATACGCCCCCCCGTAGTCTGCAGCACATGCCGGATGTAGCGACGTTGAATTTCATCAATACCTGGCATATCGTCAAACGGGCTTTCTGTGGAAAGAGAAGTTCCCCCGGTAAGGATGAGTTCAAGGCGATCTTCAGTGGACAAAAGCACCGTGCGCTCAATAACATTTTTAAGTTCAAGAACGTTCCCCGGCCAATGGTAAGACAGCAATGTACGTTCGTCTTGCACACTCAACCCCGGAACGAAACGGTTGAACTGCCGCGCGGCTGTATCTAAAAAATGCCGGGCAATCAAGACCACATCCCTTTCCCTCTCCCGCAACGGCGGCACTTCTATGTTTGCGATATTGATCCGGTGGTAGAGATCCTGGCGAAAATGTCCCGCCGCAACCTCCCGGGCCAAATTTTGGCTCGTTGCGGTCACCAGGCGGAAATCGGCTTCAATGGAACGTGATCCTCCCAGGCGCATAACTCTCTTTTCCTGCAAAATCTTTAAAAGTTTTTCCTGCACAGGTTTGGGCAACTTTCCCGGTTCATTGATGAAAAGCGTACCTTTATCAGCAAGCTCCATCTTGCCGATACACTGTTCCCCGGCGGCGGGAAAGGCTCCTTTTTCGTGGCCGAACAGTTCACTCTCTATTAACTTTTCCGGAATTATCGTGATATCCGCTACAATGAACGGACCGTCCCTGCGCGTACTGCGATGATGAATACGTTGCGCAAAGAGCCCCTTGCCCGTTCCGGTCTCGCCGGTAATTAAAACCGTGGTGTCCGATCCTGCAATCTGATCGAGTCGTGCCAGTTCCCGAAGCATTCGTTCATTTCTGGTAAGGATTTCATCCTGAATGTGTTTTGTGTCGGAATATATGCAGGCAGAACCGTCCCGCATGTGTGGCTTATCTTTGGCGATGATCCTTTCCATAAAACTGCTGAAGGTCCGCTGTAGACGAAGAAGCAGGCGATCGCTCAAAAAATCAAAGCCGTCTTTAAGGCAGTCATTGGCATGGTAAAACACGGTCCTCACGGAACCGCCTGTTTCCACCGGGATACATAACGCGTCCAGTGAAGCCGAGTGGAAACGCTGAGCCCTGTTTTCGTGCACCGACTTGTAAATCAAGGTAAGTTGATTGCGGAATCCGTCATCCAGAACATCCTTTCCTGTCAGATTCCTGCCACAATGCAGTACCAGCGCCTTATTCGGTTTATCAGTAAAACAGAACAGCCCTGCCCTTTCGGACCTGAAAAATCGGCCGGTGGCATCGAGCATTAAACCGTAAATATCGGATATTTCCCTTGTCTGAATAATTTGCTCAATCATCTCAAACAATTGCCCCGCTCTATCCGTAAACAAATCGTCCCCAGGCGCAGTATTCTCCAGCAAACAGGTAAGATCATCCGGGAACAGATTCAGGCCGGATAATTCATCCCAGGCCGCCAGTGCAAGTTCCCTTGCTTTGGCCTCATCCCCCTCCTGCATATGCAATCGAGCCATCTCGACACGGGTCTTGGCAAGCTCGACCCCGTCCCCGGAGCGCTTCAGGCAGTTTTCACTTTCGATGAGATCGCGCATGCATCTTACAGCATCCTTTTTGCCCTGCGCCGCCGACAGCCTCAAAGCCATTCCTTTGAGATGCACATTCGACCCGGCCGACAGCCTGGATATCTCACCCGACAGATCAAAAAACGGCAGCGGGTTAAAACCTCGCTGGTGAAAGGCAAGCAACATCTCCAGCAAAAAATTGTCAGGATAGTTCCGCGGCATGACACCGGCAATGACCAGGCGCCTCATACAACTGCTCAGGTGAGAATAAGATTCACAAACGAGACTGCTCTTCAGTTCCGCATATGCCAGTGCAATCTCGGCAATGCTGTATACGATCCAGTTTTTGGTATTCAAGGCATCATTCGATGCCTCCCTGAGATGTCCATCGGCCTCCCGGCTTTTCCCCATCATCAGCAGGACCACCCCCAGGACAACACGATAGTGAACAGCCAGTGATGTCTTACCGTTAAGCTCTGCGGCACCCCGTACGGCGTTCAGCATACCGATGGCCTGATGAAACCGGCCGGTGAAAGCAAGGCTGGTGCCATAGAAAATCGGTGTGAGAGGATCAAGAAAACATTGATCCGGGCTGTCCGACACTCCCGGAGTATTTTCAAGCGTATTGACAACATCCCTGTGAAGACCCTGCATATAATAAAAAAAGGCGCGGGATTCAGCGGTCCGGGTCAGAATATCCGCATCCCCCATTTTCTCGACTTCCTGATTCGCGGCCTGCATGATGGACAGAGCATTGTCCGGACGATCATGGAGCATATAGTAGCGACCGAGGTAAAAATTGATAACCGTCCACGAACGGCGATCACCATTCTTCTCGGCACAGGACCTGGCCTGCCGAAGATTCTTTGAGACTTCGGGACCGAATTTCTCCAGGCGGATCGACAGACGCGACATGTCAATCACAACTTCAATGAATAGTTTGGCATTTTCCGGGTTTTCGAGAG